>NZ_JBASOH010000001.1:0-15717 GCF_049658005.1 Azovibrio sp.
GCGACAACGTCTCCATCACCGTGAAACTGATCTGCCCGATCGCCATGGAAGAAGGCCTGCGTTTCGCCATCCGTGAAGGCGGCCGCACCGTGGGCGCCGGCGTCGTCTCCAAGATCATCGAGTAATCCGTTCTGGTTGTAAGTGCAGGGCGCCCTCTTTTGGGCGCCTTGTAGTCTCTGCTGCAGGGGTGTAGCTCAATTGGTAGAGCAACGGTTTCCAAAACCGTAGGTCGGGGGTTCGATTCCCTCCGCCCCTGCCATTTCCGCGTTGGGAAAAATCTAAAACATGGCCGACAAGATCAAGTTTGCGCTGGCGCTGCTATTGGTGGCGGCGGGTGTGGCCGGATTCTACCTGCTCTCGGGGCAGGCTTTGGTGTTGCAGATACTGGCTGTCATGGCGGGCCTGCTGGCGGGTGCGCTGGTGTTCTGGAAGACCGGGGCCGGGCAGCGTTTCGAGGTGCTCTGCCGGGAATCCATCCTGGAGACGCGCAAGGTCGTCTGGCCCAGCCGCAAGGAAACGGTGCAGACCACGGCCATCGTTTTTGGTTTTGTGGTCGTGATGGCGGTGTTTCTGTACTTAACTGACAAGAGCCTGGAATGGGTCATGTATGACTTGATTCTGGGCTGGAAGAAATCATGAGCAAGCGCTGGTATGTAGTGCATGCCTATTCCGGCTTTGAAAAGAGCGTCATGCGCGCCTTGCAGGAGCGCATCGAGCGTTCGGGCATGCAGGAATTGTTCGGTCGCATCCTCGTGCCCGTGGAAGAAGTCGTGGAAATGAAGAATGGGCAGAAATCCATCACGGAACGCAAGTTCTTTCCCGGCTATGTGCTGGTCGAAATGGAGATGAATGACGACTCCTGGCACCTGGTGAAGAACACGCCCAAGGTGACCGGCTTCGTCGGCGGGACGGCGAATCGCCCGGCGCCGATTTCCGACAAGGAAGTCGAGAAGATCATGCAGCAGATGCAGGACGGCGTTGAAAAACCACGTCCAAAAGTGCTGTTCGAGACTGGCGAAGTGGTGCGGGTCAAGGAAGGTCCCTTTGCCGATTTCCATGGCACCGTCGAGGATGTCAATTACGAAAAGAGCCGATTGCGCGTCTCCGTCAGCATCTTCGGTCGCGCTACCCCCGTCGAACTGGAATTCTCCCAGGTCGAGAAGGGCTGAGAATTGAAGGGCTGAGAATTTTTCAGGCCAGCCGGGAGCCTTGATTCCGGCAAGAGGAGCGTCAGTAGGGCGGCAAGTCCGGAAGCGCGCTATCACTCACTTTCAAAGGAGCCAATATGGCCAAGAAAATCGTCGGCTACGTCAAGCTGCAAGTGCCCGCCGGGAAGGCGAATCCCTCGCCCCCGATCGGCCCCGCCCTGGGTCAGCGCGGTCTGAACATCATGGAATTCTGCAAGGCCTTCAATGCCCAGACTCAGGGCATGGAACCGGGTCTGCCGATTCCTGTCGTGATCACCGCCTATGCGGACAAGTCCTTCACCTTCGTGATGAAGACGCCCCCCGCCACGATCCTGATCAAGAAGGCCGCCGGCATCAAGTCCGGTTCTGCCAAGCCCCATACCGACAAGGTGGGCAAGATCACGCGTGCCCAGTGCGAAGAAATCGCCACCACCAAAATGCCTGACCTCACGGCTGCCGACATGGAGGCTGCCGTGCGCACCATCGCCGGTTCCGCCCGCAGCATGGGTATCACTGTGGAGGGTCTGTAATCATGGCCAAGCTCACCAAGAAACAAAAAGCCCTGGCGGGCAAGGTTGTTCCCCAGAAGCCCTATCCTGTCGCCGAGGCGCTGGCCCTGGCCAAGGAAACCGCGACTGCCAAGTTTGATGAATCCATCGACGTCGCCGTGAATCTGGGGATCGATGCACGTAAATCCGACCAGCTGGTGCGCGGCTCCGTCGTGCTGCCGGCCGGGACCGGCAAGACCGTGCGCGTCGCCGTGTTTGCCCAGGGTGACAAGGCCGAGGCGGCCAAGGCTGCCGGTGCGGATGTGGTGGGTTTTGAGGATCTGGCCGAGCAGGTCAAGGCCGGTAACCTGAATTTCGACATCGTCATCGCCACCCCCGATGCCATGCGGATCGTCGGTCAGCTGGGCCAGATTCTGGGGCCGCGTGGGCTGATGCCCAACCCCAAGGTGGGGACCGTGACCATGGACGTCACCACGGGCGTCAAGAATGCCAAGGCCGGTCAGGTTCAATATCGTACCGACAAGGGCGGCATCGTTCACGCCACCATCGGACGCGCTTCCTTCCCGGTTGAAAAGCTGGAAGAAAACCTGCGCGCCCTGATCGAAGCCCTGAACAAGGCCAAGCCGGCCAGCAGCAAGGGGCAGTATCTGCGCAAGATCGCCGTGGCCAGCACCATGGGTCCTGGCGTGCGCGTCGATCAGGCCAGCCTGGTTGCATGAAGACTTTGGGCTGCAGGTCTGCCGCAAGGTGGACCTGCGGATCGTCAAAGACCGCAGGTGCCCGCAAGGGCTTAATCGCTGACTGCCTGCGCAGACGGTGTGCCCGGAACAAGGATGATTCACCGGATTTGGGTCCGGTACGCTCCTGGTTCAGGTCGCCGTAAGCGGGGTGAAAATTTTTTCACCCTATTCTGACTTGAAAGGAGGAAAGACCTGTGGGTCTCAATCTCGAAGACAAAAAAGCCGTTGTGGCTGAGGTGTCGGCACGAGTAGCCACTGCCCAGACAATTGCGCTCGCCGAATATCGTGGCATTGAAGTGGGTCACCTCACTGCGCTGCGCAAGAAGGCCCGCGAATCTGGCGTGTATCTGCGCGTGCTGAAAAACACCCTGGTGCGTCGTGCTGTGGCGGGGACTCCGTTCGCAGAGCTGGCTGACCAGATGGTAGGTCCCCTGATCTATAGCCTTTCCAAGGATCCGGTGTCGGCCGCCAAGGTGCTGCACGATTTTGCAAAAACCAACGACAAGCTGGTCATCAAGGCTGGTTCCTATGCCGGCAAGGTGCTGGACAAGGCAGGCGTACAAGCCCTGGCTTCCATCCCCAGCCGCGAAGAACTGCTCGCCAGACTGCTGGGTGTCATGCAGGCCCCCGTCTCCGGCTTTGCCGGTGCCGTGGCCGCCCTGGCCAAGCAGCGCGAAGAAGCCGCGGCTTGACCTGCGTTCATCCCTCATTGCTACAGAATTGATTTAGGAGTTATTTAAATGGCTATCTCTAAAGACGACATCCTCGAAGCCGTAGGCGCCATGACCGTCATGGAACTCAATGACCTGGTCAAGGCATTTGAAGAAAAGTTCGGCGTTTCCGCGGCTTCCCTGGCCGTGGCCGCTCCCGGTGCGGGTGGCGGTGCCGCTGCTGCTGCTGAAGAACAGACCGAATTCTCGGTGATCCTGACCGGCGCGGGCGACAAGAAGGTTGAAGTCATCAAGGTGGTGCGCGCAGCCACCGGCCTGGGCCTGAAGGAAGCCAAGGACGTGGTGGATGGCGCTCCCAGGCCTGTCAAGGAAGGCATCTCCAAGGCTGATGCTGAAGCCCTGAAGAAGCAGCTGGAAGATGCAGGTGCCAAGGTTGAACTGAAGTAATCGACTGGATGTCATCCGGGCTGACGGTGATTGCCGTCAGCCCTTTTCTGCTTAGTTATTCAGCCAGCTTTTTGAGTTTGAGACAGCGAGATAACCATCAGCGCACTAACGGCAAACGCAAGCACGACTCTTCTTTGCTACGGCGGAGCGAGTGAGCTTGCGTTTGCCTGTTTCTGTCTTTTTTGTGCCGGTTGTTTCGGCCTAACCGTTTCCGTCCTTTGATTTCGGAGCGACCATGAGTTCTACCTCCTCCTACTCCTATACCGAGAAAAAGCGCATTCGCAAGAGCTTTGCCAAGCGGGAGAACGTACTTGACGTTCCTTACCTGCTGGCGACTCAGCTGGCGTCTTTTTCCGATTTCCTCCAGGCAGAAGTGCCTGCCGCACAGCGGAAGAATGAGGGCCTTCAGTCGGCTTTCACCTCCATCTTCCCGATCGTGTCCCATTCCGGAAACGCCCGTCTGGAGTTTGTCAGCTTCGCCCTGGGTGAGCCCGCCTTCGATGTCAAGGAGTGCCATCAGCGTGGTCTGACCTTCGCGTCCTCCCTGCGCGCCAAGGTGCGACTGGTGATCCTCGACCGGGAGTCGCCCGAAACCATCAAGGAAGTCAAGGAACAAGAAGTGTACATGGGCGAGATTCCGCTCATGACCACCAACGGCTCCTTTGTCATCAACGGCACCGAGCGGGTCATCGTTTCCCAGCTGCACCGTTCGCCCGGCGTCTTTTTCGAGCATGACCGGGGCAAGACCCATTCTTCCGGCAAACTGCTGTTCTCGGCCCGCATCATTCCCTACCGGGGTTCCTGGCTCGATTTCGAATTCGACCCCAAGGACACCCTGTTCTTCCGTGTGGACCGCCGCCGCAAGATGCCCGTCACCACCTTGCTGATGGCCCTGGGCATGACGGCCGAGCAGATCCTGGCCGAATTCTTCGAATTCGATACCTTCCACATTTCCAGAAACGGCATCGAGTTCGAGGTCGTGCCCGAGCGCCTGCGCGGCGAAATGGCCCGTTTCGACGTGGTCGGTCCCGATGGCAAGGTGATCGTCGCCAAGGACAAGCGCATCACCGTGAAGCACATCCGCGACATGCAGGCCGCCAACCTGCATCAGCTGAGCGTACCCGAGGATTTCATCCTGGGGCGCGTGATTGGCGAGCCCGTGGTCGACAAGGAAACCGGAGAAATCCTGGCTGCCGCCAACGAGGAAATCACCGAGGCGCTCTTGGCCAAGCTGATGGAAGCCGGGGTAGGGGAGATCAAGACCCTCTACACCAACGACCTGGACCGCGGTGCCTTCATTTCCCAGACCCTGCGCGGCGACGACACCGCCTCGAAGCAGGCTGCCCGCGTTGCCATCTACCGCATGATGCGCCCGGGCGAGCCTCCTACCGAGGAAGCCGTGGAAATCCTGTTCCACGGGCTGTTCTATTCCGATGAACGCTACGACCTGTCCCGGGTCGGGCGGATGAAGTTCAACCGCCGCCTGGGTCGCGCCGACGTCATCGAATACAAGGTGATGGTCAACAGCCTGCAGTCGCGGGCTGAAGCGGCTCTCAAGAATCTGGCCGAAGCCGCCGGGCTGCCCCTGAGCCGTATCCAGGAAATCGTCTCCCAACTGCCCTTTGGCCCTCGCGCCATTGCCGAGAATCTGACCAAGGAAGCCGCCGAGGCGCTGGCTGCCAGGCTCAAGCCCGTGGGCGGCCATGTGGAAGTGCGCGCCCAGATGACCTTGTCACCATGCGACATCGTTGAAGTCATCAAGATTCTCGTGGAACTGCGCAATGGCCGTGGCGACATCGACGACATCGATCACCTCGGCAACCGGCGCGTCCGCTCCGTCGGTGAGCTGGCCGAGAACCAGTTCCGCGCCGGCCTCGTGCGCGTCGAGCGCGCCGTCAAGGAACGCCTGAACCAGGCGGAATCCGAAAATCTGATGCCGCACGATCTGATCAACGCCAAATCCATCAGCGCCGCGATCAAGGAATTCTTCGGCTCCAGCCAGTTGTCCCAGTTCATGGACCAGACCAACCCGCTCTCCGAGATCACCCACAAGCGGCGCGTTTCCGCCCTGGGCCCCGGCGGTCTGACCCGCGAACGCGCCGGCTTCGAAGTGCGTGACGTGCACCCCACCCACTATGGCCGCGTCTGCCCGATCGAAACTCCGGAAGGTCCGAACATCGGCCTGATCAACTCCCTGGCCCTGTACGCCCGGGTGAATGACTACGGCTTTATCGAAACCGCCTACCGCAAGGTGGTGGACAGCCAGGTGACCGACCAGATCGAATTCCTGTCCGCGATCGAAGAAGGTGCTTATGTGATCGCCCAGGCCAATGCCTCCCTGGGTGAGGGCAACCGCCTGACCGACGAGTTGGTGACCTGCCGCGAGAAAGGCGAAACCATCCTGGCCGAGCCGGCACGGGTCCAGTACATGGACGTGGCGCCCGGCCAGATCGTTTCGGTGGCCGCTTCCCTGATCCCCTTCCTGGAACACGACGACGCCAACCGTGCCTTGATGGGGGCCAACATGCAGCGCCAGGCCGTGCCCTGCCTGCGTCCCGAGAAGCCCCTGGTCGGCACCGGCATCGAACGCACCGTGGCGGTGGACTCCGGCACTGCCGTGATCGCCCTGCGCGGCGGTCTGGTGGATTACGTGGATGCAGGCCGGGTCGTGGTGCGCGTCAATGATGATGAGGCCCTGGCGGGCGAAGTCGGGGTGGACATCTACAACCTGGTGAAATACACCCGCTCCAACCAGAACACCAACATCAACCAGCGTCCCCTGGTGAAGGTGGGCGACCGGATTGCCCGCGGCGACGTGGTGGCCGATGGCGCCTCGACCGACAAGGGCGAACTGGCCCTCGGCCAGAACATGCTGATCGCCTTCATGCCCTGGAACGGCTACAACTACGAAGACTCGATCCTGATTTCCGAACGGGTCGTGGCCGAGGATCGCTACACTTCGATCCACATCGAAGAACTGACGGTCGTGGCCCGCGATACCAAGCTCGGCCCGGAAGAAATCACCCGCGACATCGCCTCCCTGGGCGAAGCCCAGCTGGGTCGGCTCGATGACTCCGGCATCGTGTACATCGGGGCCGAAGTCGAAGCCGGTGACGTGCTGGTCGGCAAGGTCACGCCCAAGGGTGAAACCCAGCTGACGCCTGAAGAAAAGCTGCTGCGCGCCATCTTCGGCGAGAAGGCTTCCGACGTGAAGGACACCTCCCTGCGCGTGCCCGCCGGCATCGCCGGTACGGTCATTGACGTGCAGGTGTTCACCCGCGAAGGCATCGAACGCGACAAGCGTGCCCAGTCCATCATCGACGACCACCTGCGCGGCTACAAGCTGGATCTGGCCGACCAGATGCGGATCGTGGAGCGCGACGCCTTTGCCCGGGTCGAGCGTCTGATCCTGGGCAAGAAGGCCAACGGCGGTCCCAAGCGCCTGGCCAAGGGCAGCGAGATCAACAAGGAATACCTGGACGGCCTGGAGCCGCACCACTGGTTCGACATCCGTGTCGCCGACGACGAACTGGCCCAGCAGCTCGAGCAGATCCGCGACGGCCTGGAACAGACCCGCAAAGCCTTCGATGAAGCCTTCGAAGCCAAGCGCAAGAAGCTGACCCAGGGCGACGAACTGCCGCCCGGCGTGCAAAAGATGGTCAAGGTCTATGTGGCCGTGAAGCGTCGCCTGCAGCCCGGCGACAAGATGGCCGGCCGGCACGGCAACAAGGGGGTGGTTTCCCGCATCGTGCCGGTGGAAGACATGCCGCACATGGCTGACGGTCGTCCCGTGGATATCGTGCTCAATCCCCTGGGTGTGCCATCCCGCATGAACGTCGGCCAGATTCTCGAAGTCCACCTCGGCTGGGCCGCCAAAGGCCTGGGCGAGAAGATCGGCGCCATGCTCAGGAAGGAAGCCAGCGCCGGAGAAGTGCGTGATTTCCTGGACAAGATCTATAACGTCAAGGGCAAGCCGGAGAACCTGGATTCCCTCGATGAGGGCGAAATCCTGGAACTGGCCGAGAACCTGACCGCCGGTGTGCCGTTTGCCACCCCGGTGTTCGACGGGGCCAAGGAAGAGGAAATCAAGTACATGCTGGAGCTCGCCGGTCTGCCCAGCAGCGGCCAGGTTCAACTCTTCGACGGCCGCACTGGCGAAGCCTTCGAGCGCGCGGTTACGGTGGGTTACATGCACTACCTGAAGCTGCACCACCTGGTGGATGACAAGATGCACGCCCGTTCCACCGGCCCCTACAGCCTGGTGACCCAGCAGCCGCTGGGGGGCAAGGCCCAGTTCGGCGGTCAGCGCTTCGGGGAAATGGAAGTCTGGGCGCTGGAGGCCTACGGCGCCGCTTACGTATTGCAGGAAATGCTGACCGTGAAGTCCGATGACGTGAACGGCCGTACCAAGGTGTACGAAAATATCGTCAAGGGCGAGCACAGGATCGATGCCGGCATGCCGGAATCCTTCAACGTGCTGGTCAAGGAAATCCGGTCGCTGGCAATTGACATCGATCTGGAACGTTACTGATTCAGGGCCAAGGAGTGAAACGATGAAAGCATTGCTCGATCTGTTCAAGCAGGTTACGCAGGAAGAGGAATTCGACGCGATTACCATCGGGCTCGCCTCGCCCGAGAAGATCCGTTCCTGGTCCTTTGGTGAAGTCAAGAAGCCGGAAACCATCAACTACCGGACTTTCAAGCCCGAGCGCGATGGCTTGTTCTGTTCCAAGATCTTCGGGCCCATCAAGGACTACGAGTGCCTGTGCGGCAAGTACAAGCGCTTGAAGCACCGCGGGGTGATCTGCGAGAAGTGCGGCGTGGAAGTGACCCTGGCCAAGGTGCGCCGCGAGCGCATGGGCCACATCGAACTGGCTTCGCCCGTCGCCCACATCTGGTTCCTGAAGTCCCTGCCGAGCCGCCTCGGCATGGTGCTCGACATGACCCTGCGCGATATCGAGCGGGTCCTGTATTTCGAAGCCTTCGTGGTGGTGGAGCCCGGCATGGTCTCCAACCTGCAACGCGGCCAGCTGCTCACCGAAGAGCAGTACATCGAGATGATGGAAGAGCACGGCGACGAATTCGTGGCCTTGATGGGGGCGGAAGGCATCCGTGATCTGCTGCGCAATCTGGATCTGGATGGCGAAGCCGAGCGGCTGCATGCGGAACTGGAGGTCACCACTTCCGAGACCAAGAACAAGAAGATGGCCAAGCGCCTGAAGGTGCTGGAAGCCTTCCAGAAGTCCGGCATCAAGCCCGACTGGATGGTGCTGGAAGTGCTGCCCGTGCTGCCGCCGGACCTGCGCCCCCTGGTGCCCCTGGACGGCGGCCGTTTTGCCACCTCCGACTTGAATGACCTGTACCGCCGCGTCATCAACCGCAACAACCGGCTGAAGCGTCTGCTGGAATTGAAGGCGCCCGACATCATCGTGCGCAACGAAAAGCGCATGCTGCAAGAAGCGGTGGACTCCCTGCTCGACAACGGCCGGCGCGGCAAGGCCATGACCGGCGCCAACAAGCGTCCGCTCAAATCCCTGGCCGACATGATCAAGGGCAAGGGCGGCCGTTTCCGCCAGAACCTGCTCGGCAAGCGCGTCGACTATTCCGGCCGTTCCGTGATCGTCGTGGGCCCCCAGTTGAAGCTGCACCAGTGCGGTCTGCCCAAGCTCATGGCCCTGGAACTGTTCAAACCCTTCATCTTTCACAAGCTGGAAGTCCTGGGCCTGGCCACCACCATCAAGCAAGCCAAAAAGATGGTGGAAATCCAGGAGCCCGTGGTGTGGGACATCCTCGAGGACGTGATCCGCGAACATCCGGTCATGCTCAACCGGGCGCCGACCCTGCACCGTCTGGGCATCCAGGCCTTCGAGCCGACCCTGATCGAAGGCAAGGCCATCCAGCTCCACCCCCTCGTCTGTTCCGCCTTCAACGCCGACTTCGACGGCGACCAGATGGCCGTGCACGTGCCCTTGTCCCTGGAAGCCCAGATGGAAGCCCGCACCTTGATGCTGGCCTCCAACAACGTGCTCTCCCCCGCCAACGGCCAGCCCATCATCGTGCCGTCGCAAGACATCGTGCTGGGTTTGTACTACGCCACCCGTGAGCGCATCAACGCCAAGGGAGAAGGCATGATGTTTGCCGATGTGGCCGAAATGGAGCGGGCCCTGGCGGCCAAGGAAGTGGAACTCCACACCCGCGTTTCTGTGCGTCTGAAGCAGTACGAAGCCGGCGCCGTGGAAGGCGAATGGACCGAGAAGCTGGTGCGTACCGACACCACGGTGGGCCGTGCCTTCCTGTCGAAGATCCTGCCCAAGGGCCTGCCCTTCAAGAACATCGACAAGGCCCTGAAGAAGAAGGAAATCTCGAAGCTGATCGACGAGTCCTTCCGGCGCTGCGGCTTGCG
This sequence comes from Azovibrio sp., assembly GCF_049658005.1. Lineage (NCBI taxonomy): Bacteria > Pseudomonadati > Pseudomonadota > Betaproteobacteria > Rhodocyclales > Rhodocyclaceae > Azovibrio > Azovibrio sp. The sequence goes on from NZ_JBASOH010000001.1 coordinate 9,958, forward strand.
TGAAACCGTCATCTTCGCCGACAAGCTGATGCAGAACGGGTATGCCCTGGCGACCCGCGCCGGCATCTCCTTCTGCGCCGATGACATGAAGGTGCCGCCCCAGAAGCACGAGATCATCGCCGCCGCCGAAGCCGAAGTGAAGGAAATCGAACGCCAGTACACCAACGGCCTCGTGACCCAGGGTGAGCGCTACAACAAGGTGGTGGACATCTGGGGGCGTACCGGCGACCAGGTGGCCAAGGTGATGATGGAGCAGCTCGGCCACGAAGAAGTGGTGGATCGGCACGGTAAGACCGTGAAGCAGGATTCCTTCAACTCCATCTTCATGATGGCCGACTCCGGTGCCCGCGGTTCTGCCGCCCAGATCCGTCAGCTCGCCGGCATGCGCGGCCTGATGGCCAAGCCAGACGGCTCCATCATCGAAACGCCGATCACGACCAACTTCCGCGAAGGTCTGAACGTGCTGCAGTACTTCATCTCCACTCACGGCGCCCGCAAGGGTCTGGCCGACACGGCGCTGAAGACCGCCAACTCCGGCTACCTGACCCGCCGTCTGGTAGACGTGACCCAGGATCTGGTGATCACCGAGGATGATTGTGGTACCAGCAACGGTTACACCGTGCGCGCCCTGGTGGAAGGCGGCGAGGTGATCGAGCCCTTGCGCGAGCGCGTCCTGGGCCGCGTCACCGTGGATGACCTGGTGGACCCGGAAACCCAGGAAACCGTGATCTTCGCCGGCACCATGCTGGACGAAGACCTGGTCGAACTGGTGGACAAGCTCGGCATCGACGAAGTCAAGGTGCGCACGCCGCTCACCTGCGACACCCGTTATGGTCTGTGCGCCAAGTGCTATGGCCGCGACCTGGGGCGCGGCTATCTGGTGAATGTGGGCGAAGCCGTGGGTGTGATTGCCGCCCAGTCCATCGGCGAACCCGGTACTCAGCTGACCATGCGGACCTTCCACGTCGGTGGCGCGGCTTCCCGGGCGGCCGCCATTTCCGAGATCGAATCCAAGTCTGCCGGTGTGGTGCGCTTTACCGCCAGCGTGCGCTACGTCACCAACGCCAAGGGCGAGAAGATCGTCATCTCCCGCTCTGGCGAACTGCTGATCACCGATGATGCCGGCCGTGAGCGGGAACGTCACAAGGTGCCTTATGGTGCCACCTTGCTGCCCGAGGATGGTGATGTGCTCAAGGCCGGTTCCAAGCTGGCGACCTGGGATCCCCACGCCCGCCCGATCGTGACCGAATACGCCGGTACGGTGAAGTTCGAGAACGTGGAAGAAGGCGTCACCGTCGCCAAGCAGATTGACGATGTGACCGGCCTCTCCACCCTGGTGGTGATCGATTCCAAGCAGCGCGGCGGCAAGACCCCGGCCAAGGGGGTGGTCCGTCCCGTGGTGAAGCTGCTCGATGCCAACGGTGAGGAAGTGCGTGTCGCCGGTTCCGACCATCCGGTCTCCATCGCCTTTTTGACCGGCTCGATCATCGCCGTGGCAGATGGCCAGCAGGTGCATGAAGGGGACATCCTCGCCAAGATTCCCCAGGAATCCGCCAAGACCCGCGATATCACCGGCGGCCTGCCGCGCGTGGCCGAACTGTTTGAAGCTCGCACGCCCAAGGATGCTTCCTTCCTGGCGGAATGCACCGGCACCGTTTCCTTCGGCAAGGACACCAAGGGCAAGCAGCGCCTGATCATCACGGATATGGATGGCGTGCCGCATGAATACCTGATCTCCAAGGACAAGCATGTGCTGGTCCATGACGGCCAGGTGGTGAACAAGGGTGAAACCATCGTCGAAGGCGAGCAGGATCCGCACGACATCCTGCGTCTGAAGGGAGTCGAGGAACTGGCCCGCTACATCACCGACGAAGTCCAGGATGTGTATCGCCTGCAAGGCGTGAAGATCAACGACAAGCATATCGAGGTGATCGTGCGGCAGATGCTGCGCCGGGTGGCCATTACCGAACCGGGCGATACCAGGTTCATCAAGAGCGAGCAGGTCGAGCGCGCCGAACTGTTTGCCGAGAATGACCGGATGGTGGCCCAAGGCAAGATTCCTGCCAGTTTCGAACACATGCTGCTGGGGATCACCAAAGCCTCCTTGTCCACCGACTCCTTCATCTCGGCCGCTTCCTTCCAGGAAACCACCCGGGTGCTGACCGAAGCCGCCATCATGGGCAAGCGGGACGAGTTGCGCGGTCTCAAGGAAAACGTCATCGTCGGCCGCCTCATTCCGGCAGGTACCGGTCTGGCTTACCACCGCACCCGCAAGGCCCAGGCCAGCGGTCAGGATCTGGCCGAAGACCGCCCCATCATCGACGCGGCGCCTGCCGTAGTGGAATCCCCGGAAGAGGCTTCCTGATCCCGACCTCCGGCCCTGTTGCAAGACAGGGCCGGTCCGGCTCGTTGACATGGGTCTTGTCAAGCCTTAGAATCCATGTCCTTTGTCGGCAGAGGCTAATCAGAGCCTTTGTTTTGTATAACAAAATGGCTGAAGCAAATCGCTTCGGCGGTGTTTGGCGGTCTGACCGCCAGAGGATTTATATGCCTACCATCAACCAGCTCGTGCGCAAGCCGCGCGAGGCAGAAGTTACCAAGAGCAAGGTTCCCGCTCTGGAAAAGTGCCCCCAGAAGCGTGGCGTCTGCACCCGTGTTTATACCACCACCCCCAAGAAGCCCAACTCCGCGCTGCGGAAGGTTTGCAAGGTGCGTCTGACCAATGGTTTCGAGGTCATTTCGTACATTGGCGGTGAAGGCCATAACCTGCAGGAGCACTCCGTGGTTCTGATCCGCGGCGGCCGGGTAAAGGACTTGCCCGGTGTGCGCTACCACACCGTGCGTGGTTCCCTGGATACCCAGGGTGTGAAAGATCGCAAGCAGTCCCGTTCCAAGTACGGGGCCAAGCGCCCGAAGGCAGCCTGATCCAGGTTGCTTGAGTAAGTGGCCGCCTGATGGGCGGCCGCGAGGCTTTGTGCAGGCCTTTTGCACAGTCTCAACTGAATCGTGTAAAGAGAGGAAGTCATGCCACGTCGTCGTGAAGTACCCAAGCGCGAGATCCTGCCCGATCCCAAATTCGGCAGCCAGGATGTCTCCAAGTTCATCAATGCCATCATGCAAAGCGGCAAGAAGTCTGTGGCCGAGCGCATCGTCTATGGTGCCTTTGCCCAGATCACAACCAAGGCGGGCAAAGATCCCCTTGAAGTTTTCACGGCTGCCATCGGCAATGTCAAGCCTCTGGTGGAAGTGAAGTCCCGCCGCGTCGGCGGTGCCAACTATCAGGTGCCCGTGGAAGTGCGTCCCGCCCGCCGCATGGCGCTGGCCATGCGTTGGTTGCGTGAAGCCGCCCGCAAGCGCTCCGAAAAGACCATGGGTCTGCGTCTGGCGGCTGAAATGCTGGAAGCCTCCGAGAACCGCGGCGGTGCCGTCAAGAAGCGTGATGAAGTGCATCGTATGGCAGAAGCCAACAAGGCCTTCTCTCACTTCCGCTTCTAACCCTTCGACTGAGGTTACATCGTGGCACGTAAGACACCTATCGAGCGCTACCGCAATATCGGTATCTCCGCTCACATCGACGCCGGCAAGACCACCACGACCGAGCGCATCCTTTTTTACACCGGCGTCAATCACAAAATTGGCGAAGTGCATGACGGTGCCGCCACCATGGACTGGATGGAGCAGGAGCAGGAGCGGGGCATCACCATCACTTCCGCCGCCACCACCTGTTTCTGGAAGGGCATGGACAACAGCTTTCCCGAGCATCGCTTCAACATCATCGACACCCCGGGACACGTGGACTTCACCATCGAGGTGGAGCGCTCCATGCGGGTGCTCGACGGCGCCTGCATGGTTTACTGTGCGGTGGGTGGCGTCCAGCCCCAGTCCGAAACCGTGTGGCGCCAGGCGACCAAGTACAAGGTGCCCCGTCTGGCGTTCGTCAACAAGATGGACCGTTCCGGCGCCAATTTCTTCAAGGTCGTAGACCAGATGAAGACCCGCCTGAAGGCCAGTCCTGTGCCCATCGTGATTCCCATTGGCGCCGAAGATGGCTTCACGGGCGTGGTGGATCTGTGCAAGATGAAGGCCATCATCTGGGACGAAGCCTCGCAGGGCATGAAGTTCAACTACGAAGAGATTCCCGCCGATCTGCTGGAAACGGCGCAATCCTGGCGCGAGCAGATGGTCGAAGCGGCGGCCGAGGCTTCAGAAGAGCTGATGAACGAGTACCTCGAAAACGGCGACTTGTCCGAGGACAAGATCAAGCTGGGCCTGCGTACGCGGACCCTGGCCTGTGAAATCCAGCCGATGCTGTGCGGCAGCGCCTTCAAGAACAAGGGTGTGCAGCGCATGCTGGATGCCGTGATCGAGTTCCTGCCCTCGCCCGTGGATATTCCGCCCGTCACCGGCATTGACGATCGTGATCAGCCCACCTCCCGCCGGGCCGACGACAACGAGAAGTTCTCCGCCCTGGCTTTCAAGCTGATGACCGACCCCTTCGTCGGCCAGCTGACCTTCATTCGCGTCTATTCCGGCGTGCTCAATTCCGGCTCCACCGTGCTCAACTCCGTCAAGGGCAAGAAGGAACGGATTGGCCGCATCCTGCAGATGCACGCCAACAACCGCGAAGAAATCAAGGAAGTGCTGGCGGGCGACATCGCCGCCTGCGTCGGTCTGAAGGAAGTCACGACCGGTGAAACCCTGTGTGATCCCGATGCGCCGATCATCCTCGAACGCATGGTCTTCCCCGAGCCCGTGATTCACGTGGCCGTGGAGCCCAAGACCAAGGCCGACCAGGAAAAGATGGGTATCGCGCTGGGCCGTCTGGCTGCAGAAGATCCCTCCTTCCGCGTCCGCACTGACGAAGAATCCGGTCAGACCATCATTTCCGGGATGGGCGAGCTGCACCTCGACATCATCGTCGACCGCATGCGCCGTGAATTCAATGTGGAAGCCAACGTGGGCGCGCCCCAGGTGGCCTACCGCGAATGCATCAAGAAGGCCGTCGAGCAGGAAGGCAAGTTCGTCAAGCAGTCTGGCGGTCGCGGTCAGTATGGCCACGTCTGGCTCAAGATCGAGCCGAACGAACCGGGTGCGGGTTATGCCTTCGTGGACGCCATCAAGGGCGGGACCGTGCCGCGTGAATATATTCCTGCGGTGGACAAGGGGCTGCAAGACTCCATTTCCAGCGGTGTGCTGGCAGGCTACCCGGTGGTTGATATCAAGTTCACCCTGTTTGATGGTTCCTACCACGATGTGGACTCCAACGAAAACGCCTTCCGCATGGCGGCCTCCATGGCGTTCAAGGAGGGCATGAAGAAGGCTCAGCCGACGCTGCTCGAACCGATGATGGCCGTGGTCGTGGAAACGCCCGAAGAGTATATGGGCAACGTGATGGGCGACCTTTCTTCCCGGCGCGGTATCGTGCAGGGCATGGAAGACCTCCCTGGCGGGACCAAGGAAGTGCGTGCTGAAGTGCCGCTGTCCGAAATGTTCGGCTACGCCACCCAGCTGCGTTCGCTGACCCAGGGCCGCGCGATCTACTCGATGGAATTCAAACATTACTCGGAGGCGCCCAAGAACGTCGCCGAGGCCGTGATCAACAAGAAATAATCAGGTAACTGGAGAATATTGAAGATGGCTAAGGAAAAATTTTCGCGTACGAAGCCGCACGTGAATGTGGGCACGATTGGTCACGTCGACCACGGCAAGACCACCCTGACGGCAGCGATTGCCACGGTGCTGGCCAAGAAGTTTGGTGGT
>NZ_JBASOH010000002.1:0-21869 GCF_049658005.1 Azovibrio sp.
GCGACAACGTCTCCATCACCGTGAAACTGATCTGCCCGATCGCCATGGAAGAAGGCCTGCGTTTCGCCATCCGTGAAGGCGGCCGCACCGTGGGCGCCGGCGTCGTCTCCAAGATCATCGAGTAATCGTTACTGCTCTTTTTTGAAACCCGGGGCGAAAGCCGTTTCGCCCCTTGCTCTTTGGAACTGCCATGCAAAGCCAGAAAATCCGCATCCGCCTGAAGGCCTTCGATTACAAGCTGATCGACCAGTCTGCCCAGGAAATCGTTGAAACCGCCAAGCGCACAGGTGCCGTGGTGCGCGGTCCCGTACCGCTGCCCACCCGCAAGCAGCGTTTTGACATTCTGCGTTCCCCGCACGTCAATAAGGCTTCCCGCGATCAGTTTGAAATTCGTACCCACCTGCGCCTGATGGACATCGTGGATCCGACCGACAAGACGGTCGATGCCCTGATGAAACTGGATCTGCCTGCTGGCGTGGATGTGGAAATCAAGTTGCAGTAAATCAATGGTTGTGGGTATAATCCACGGCTTTTCGGGGGTGGCGCGATTGCGTCACCCAATTTTGCTTGTCCATCCGTCAGCCAACCGTAGCTGACGATGAGGAGAATAACCATGAGTCTAGGCCTTGTTGGTCGCAAGGTTGGCATGACTCGCATTTTTGCCGAGGATGGCGCGTCCATTCCGGTAACTGTGCTTGACGTGTCCAACAATCGCGTGACCCAAGTCAAAACGCCGGAAACCGACGGCTATGCAGCCGTTCAGGTGGCCTTCGGCAAGCGCCGCGCCTCCCGTGTGACCAAGCCTTTGGCGGGTCATGTGGCGAAGGCGGGTGTCGAAGCCGGGCATGTCCTGAAGGAATTCCGGGTTGAGCCCGATCAGCTCTCCGGCTTCAAGCCGGGTGATCAAGTGGCTGTCACCATTTTTGCTGAAGGTCAGAAGGTTGACGTTACCGGTGCCTCCATCGGTAAGGGCTTCCAGGGCGGCATCAAGCGCCATAACTTCAGTTCCCAGCGTGCATCGCACGGTAACTCCGTCTCGCACAACGCGCCCGGTTCCATTGGCATGGCCCAGGATCCGGGTCGGGTATTCCCGGGCAAGCGCATGGCCGGTCACATGGGTGACGCGGCTTGTACGCAGCAGGGGCTGACCGTCGTTCGCGTTGATGCCGATCGCCAGCTGCTGCTGGTGAAAGGTGCTGTGCCGGGTGCCAAAGGGTCCGACGTCGTCGTCCGCCCTGCGGTCAAGGCTTGAGGAGTCGGCATGGAACTGAAGGTAATTAACGAACAAGGTCAGGCGGCTGCACCCCTGCAGGCGTCCGACGTGCTGTTTGCCCGTGATTACAACGAGGCATTGATTCACCAGGTGGTGGTGGCTTATCAGGCCAACGCCCGGACGGCGGATCGCAAGCAAAAGAATCGCGCCGAAGTGGCGCACACCACTCATAAGCCCTGGAAGCAAAAGGGTACGGGCCGCGCGCGTGCCGGCATGTCTTCGAGCACCATCTGGCGTGGGGGCGGTCGTGCCTTCCCCAATTCTCCCGAAGAGAATTTTTCCCAGAAGGTCAACAAGAAGATGTTCCGCGCCGGGGTGGCGTCCATTCTCTCCGAGCTGGTCCGTCAGGGCCGCCTGTTGGTGGTGGATTCCCTCTCCATCGACGCGCCCAAGACCAAGCTCTTTGCCCAGAAGCTGAAGGGCATGGGTCTGGAGGATCGCCTGCTGGTGATCACGGATCAACTGGATGAGAATCTGTATCTCTCCTCCCGCAACCTGCCCAACGTGCTGGTCCTGGAAGCTCAGGAAGCCGATCCTGTTTCCCTGGTTCGTTTTCCCCGTGTCCTGGTTACCCGCAACGCCGTGGCCAAATTTGAGGAGATGTGGGGATGAATCAGGAACGTCTGCTGCAGGTGCTGCTGGCACCGCAAATCTCCGAGAAGGCAACCTACGTTGCCGACAAGAACGAGCAGGTGATCTTCCGTGTTGCCACGGATGCCACCAAGCCTGAAATCAAGGCTGCCGTCGAGCTGTTGTTCAAGGTTCAGGTCGAGTCCGTACAGGTGCTGAATGTCAAGGGCAAGGTCAAACGCTTCAAGCAAACTACCGGCCGTCGCAAAGGCTGGAAAAAGGCTTTCGTCTGCCTCAAGCCCGGTCAGGAAATCAACTTTGTGGAAGGAGGGAACGCGTAATGGCCCTCGTCAAAGTCAAGCCGACTTCTCCCGGCCGTCGTGCCGTGGTCAAGGTGGTTGCCGCCAATCTGCACAAGGGCAAGCCCTTTGCCGCTCTGGTTGAGCCGCAATCCTCCAATGCCGGTCGTAACAACAATGGTCGCATCACCGTGCGTCACCAGGGGGGTGGTCACAAGCAGCACTACCGTGTGATCGATTTCAAGCGCAACAAGGACGGTATCCCCGCCAAGGTCGAGCGCATTGAATACGATCCCAACCGTTCTGCGCACATCGCCCTGCTTTGCTACGCCGATGGTGAACGCCGTTACATCATTGCCACCAAGGGCATGGTCGTCGGTCAGGTCATCATCAGTGGTTCCGAAGCCCCGATCAAGCCGGGCAATGCCCTGCCGATCCGCAACATCCCCGTCGGTACCACGATCCACTGCATCGAGATGCTGCCGGGCAAGGGCGCCCAGATGGCGCGTGCCGCGGGTGCTTCCGTGCAACTGCTGGCCCGTGAAGGCAGCTATGCCCAGGTCCGTTTGCGCTCCGGTGAAATCCGCCGGGTGCATGTCGAGTGTCGTGCCACCGTCGGTGAAGTCGGCAACGAAGAAAACAGCCTGCGCAAGATCGGCAAGGCCGGCGCAAATCGCTGGCGTGGTATTCGTCCGACCGTTCGCGGTGTGGCCATGAACCCGGTCGATCACCCCCATGGTGGTGGTGAAGGCCGTACGGGTGAAGGCCGCGTTCCCGTCAATCCCTGGGGTCAGCCTGCCAAGGGTTATCGGACTCGTAGCAACAAGCGCACGAACAGCATGATCGTGCAGCGTCGTCATAAGCGTTAAGGGGTAGAGATATGGGACGTTCTGTAAAAAAGGGCCCGTTCATCGATGCCCATTTGCTTAAAAAAGTTGATGCTGCCCGCGCTGGTAACGACAAGCGCCCGATCAAGACCTGGTCGCGTCGTTCCACCGTGCTGCCTGATTTCGTTGGCCTGACCATCGCCGTGCATAACGGCAAGCAACATATCCCGGTCTACGTCACTGAAAACATGGTCGGTCACAAGCTGGGCGAATTCTCCCTGACCCGTACTTTCAAGGGTCATACCGCCGGCAAGAAGGCGAAGAAATAAGGAGGCCACATGGAAACTACTGCAACTCTGCGTGGCGTTCGCCTCTCTGCCCAGAAGGGCCGTCTTGTCGCCGACCTGGTTCGCGGCAAGTCGATTGGCAACGCGCTGAACATTCTGGCCTTCTGCCCCAAAAAGGGCGCTGGCATCATCAAGAAGGTGCTGCTCTCTGCTGTGGCGAATGCCGAGCACAACGACGGCGCTGATATTGACGAGCTGAAGGTCAAGACCATCCATGTCGAAAAGGGCATGGTATTGAAGCGCTTTGCCGCACGCGCCAAAGGTCGTGGCAACCGGATCGTCAAGCCGACCTGCCACATTTATGTGACGGTCGGGAACTGAGGATAAGCCATGGGACAAAAAATTCATCCAACAGGCTTCCGCCTTTGCGTCACCCGTGACTGGGATTCCCGCTGGTTCGCCAACAGCAAGGATTTTCCTGTCATGCTGGCCCAGGACGTAATGGTTCGTGAATACCTGAGCAAGAAACTCAAGCACGCCTCCGTCGGTCGTGTGCTGATCGAGCGTCCAGCCAAGAACGCCCGCATCACCGTGTTTTCCGCCCGTCCGGGCGTGGTGATCGGCAAGAAGGGCGAAGACATCGAAGTGTTGCGTTCCGATCTGCAGCGCATCATGGGCGTGCCCGTGCATGTGTCCATCGAGGAGATTCGCAAGCCTGAAACCAATGCCCAGCTGATCGCCGATTCCATCGCGCAACAGCTGGAAAAGCGGATCATGTTCCGCCGCGCCATGAAGCGCGCCATGCAGAACGCCATGCGTCTGGGTGCCCAGGGCATCAAGATCATGAGTTCCGGCCGTCTCAACGGCGCCGAAATCGCCCGTACCGAATGGTATCGCGAAGGTCGTGTGCCCCTGCACACCCTGCGCGCCGACATCGACTACGCCACTTCCACCGCCGAAACCACCTACGGTGCCATCGGTATCAAGGTGTGGGTGTACAAGGGCGACATGCTGGCGCGTGGTGAACAGCCTGAAGTCGAAGTGGCCGCTGATGATGCCCGTCGGGCCCGTCGTCCCCGTCCTGAAGGTGACAAGCCCCGCACGCCTCGTGCGGACAAGAAGCCTGCCGACGGTGATGCCAGGGCGCCCGCCAAGCGTGTAAGAAAGGCAGGTGCATAAATGCTGCAACCTAATCGTCGCAAGTACCGCAAGGAACACAAGGGCCGCAACGAGGGTCTCGCCACCCGCGGCGCCAAGGTTTCCTTCGGTGAGTGGGGCTTGAAGGCCATTGGCCGCGGTCGGCTGACTGCCCGCCAGATCGAAGCTGCCCGTCGTGCCATGACCCGGCACATCAAGCGGGGAGGGCGCATCTGGATCCGTGTTTTCCCGGACAAGCCCGTTTCCAAAAAGCCCGCCGAAGTCCGGATGGGTAACGGCAAGGGGAATCCCGAGTACTGGGTCGCCGAGATCCAGCCGGGCAAGGTCCTTTATGAAATGGATGGTGTGAGCGAAGAACTGGCACGCGAGGCATTCCGCCTGGCTGCAGCCAAGATCCCCTTCGCGACCACTTTCGTTACACGACACGTGGTGTGAGCATGAAAGCGATCGAATTGAGAAAGAAGAGCGTGGATGAGCTCAAGACTGAACTGCTGGACCTTCTGAAGGCCCAGTTCAGCCTGCGCATGCAAGTTGCCACGCAACAGCTGGCCAATACCAGCCAGATTGGCAAGGTCCGGCGTGACATCGCTCGCGTGCGTACCCTTATCCGTGAAAAGGCGGTGCAGCAATGACTGAGACCACGAGCAACAAGCGTACGCTGATCGGCCGTGTCGTCAGCAACAAGATGGACAAGACCGTGACGGTCCTGGTCGAGCGTCGGGTGAAGCATCCGATCTACGGCAAGATCATCACCAAGTCCAAGAAGTATCACGCCCATGACGAGATGAATGAAATGGGTGAGGGCGATCTGGTCGAGATTGAAGAGTCTCGTCCTATCTCCCGCTCCAAGACCTGGCGCGTCACCAGGCTGCTTGAAAAGGCAGTGATGGTTTAGTTTCAGGCTTGCATGAACGCGAAGAAGCCGGTATGATCCGGCTTCTTTGTTTCCCGTGGCCCTCCCGGGGTTGCGGATCAGGTTGATTTCTCCCTTACGGGTTCCAAAACTGTCCGCCACCGGCGGGATAAGTTGGAGTTAAAAATGATTCAGATGCAGACGGTTCTGGATGTCGCCGATAACACCGGCGCTCGTTCAGTAATGTGTATCAAGGTGCTGGGTGGCTCCAAGCGTCGCTATGCGAGCATTGGAGATGTCATCAAGGTCAGCATCAAGGATGCGGCCCCTCGCGGGCGCGTCAAGAAGGGTGATGTCTACAACGCCGTGGTGGTTCGTACTGCCAAGGGTGTGCGTCGTCCCGATGGCTCCGTGGTGAAGTTCGATGGCAATGCTGCGGTGCTGCTCAACAACAAGCTGGAGCCGATCGGCACCCGTATCTTCGGACCGGTTACCCGCGAACTGCGGACCGAGAAATACATGAAGATCGTTTCCCTGGCGCCGGAAGTGCTTTAAGGAGCCCGATATGGAAAAGATTCGTAAAGGTGACGAAGTCATCGTCATTACTGGCAAGGACAAGGGCAAGCGCGGCACGGTTTCTGTACGCGTGGATGCCGATCACCTGGTGGTCGAGGGTGTCAATCGTGCCAAGAAGCACGTCAAGCCCAATCCCATGAAGGGTGTGGCGGGTGGCATTGTCGACAAGGACATGCCCATCCATATCTCCAATGTGGCTCTGTTCAATCCTGCTACCTCCAAGGCCGACCGCGTTGGCATCAAGGTGCTGGAGGATGGCCGCAAGGTTCGCGTGTTCAAGTCGAACGGCGAACTGGTGAACGTGTAAGGAAACGACATGGCTCGCTTGTTTGAGATTTACAAGAAAGACGTGGCTCCGGAGCTGAGCAAGCGCTTCGGCTACAAGTCCGTCATGGAAGTCCCGCGCATCACCAAGATCACGCTGAACATGGGCGTGGGTGAAGCGGTGTCGGACAAAAAAGTGCTGGACCACGCGGTGGGTGACATGCAGAAAGTGGCGGGTCAGAAGCCCGTGGTGACCAAGGCGCGCAAGTCGATCGCGGGTTTCAAGATCCGTGATGGTTATCCCATTGGTTGCATGGTGACGCTGCGCGGCCCGCGCATGTATGAATTCCTGGACCGCCTGGTCAGCATTGCGCTGCCGCGGGTCCGCGACTTCCGTGGTGTGGCTGGCAAGGGCTTCGACGGTCAGGGCAACTACAACATGGGTGTGAAAGAGCAGATCATTTTCCCCGAAATCGAGTACGACAAGGTCGACGCGTTGCGGGGCATGAATATCAGCATCACCACCACCGCGAAAACCGACGAAGAGTGCAAGGCCCTCCTCGTTGCGTTCAAGTTCCCTTTCAAGAGTTGAGGCAGAGATGGCGAAACTTGCCCTGATTAACCGCGAAGAAAAGCGCCGTGCACTGGTGGCTCAATACGCGAAGAAACGCGAAGCGCTGATGACCGTCATCAATGATGCCGCCCTGTCTGAAGCCGAGCGTTATGAAGCTCGTCTGAAGTTGCAGCAGCTTCCCCGCAATGCCAGTCCTTCCCGGCTGCGCAATCGTTGTCAGCTCACGGGGCGTCCCCGTGGTGTGTTCCGCAAATTCGGCATGTGTCGTAACAAGATCCGCGAACTGGCCTTCGATGGCAAGATCCCGGGTGTTGTCAAGGCCAGCTGGTAAGCTCAGGAGGATAGAGATATGGCGATGAGCGATCCCATCGCGGACATGCTGACCCGCATCCGCAATGCCCAGATGGCTGAAAAGGCTGCTGTGGCAATGCCTTCATCCAAAGTCAAGGTAGCCATTGCTGCCGTGCTGAAGGACGAAGGTTATGTCGAAGATTATGCAGTGAAAGAGTCTGAAGGCAATAAGGCAACTCTGGAAATTGCCCTGAAGTATTATGCAGGTCGTCCCGTCATCGAGCGCATTGAACGCGTTTCCAAGCCCGGGCTGCGTATTTACAAGGGTTCAGAGGATATCCCCCGTGTCATGAACGGTCTGGGTATTGCCATCGTGTCCACCCCCCGGGGTGTGATGACTGACCGCAAGGCGCGCGCTACCAGGGTTGGTGGCGAAGTGCTGTGCATCGTGGCATAAGGGAGTAATCATGTCCCGCGTAGGTAAGAATCCGATCGTCCTGCCTGCTGGCGTTGAAGTCAGCGTCAGTGCCCAGGAAATCACCGTCAAAGGCCCGCTGGGTACTTTGAAGGCGGCCTCCCATCCGGCTGTTGAAGTCAGGGTGGAAGGCCAGAATGTACAGTGTGCTCGTGTGGCTGGCGTGGAAAACGCCTCTGCCATGTGGGGCACCATGCGTGCCAACCTGAACAACATGGTTGCCGGCGTTTCCAGGGGCTTCGAAAAGAAGCTGACCTTGGTGGGCGTGGGTTATCGTGCCCAGGTTCAAGGCGATGCAGTGAATCTGACCCTCGGTTTCTCTCATCCCGTCGTGCATAAGCTGCCCGCCGGTGTGAAGGCTGAAACGCCTTCGCAGACCGAGATTGTCATCAAGGGCGTGGACAAGCAGGCCGTCGGTCAAGTGGCCGCGGATATCCGTGCATATCGCAGACCCGAGCCTTACAAGGGCAAGGGTGTGCGCTATGCGGATGAAGTTGTTGTCCTCAAGGAAACCAAGAAGAAGTAAGGGTGGCATATGCTTAACAAGAAACAAGCGCGTCTGCGCCGTGCCCGCAAATCCCGGGCCAAAATCGCCGAGCTCAAGGCTGTGCGCTTGTGCGTTAACCGCACGAACTGCCACATTTATGCTCAGATCATCAGCGCCTGCGGTAGCAAGGTCCTGGCGGCTGCTTCCACCCTGGAAGCAGATGTGCGCAAGGACCTTGGCAATGGTGGCAATAAGGCAGCAGCGACCCTGGTGGGTAAGCTGATTGCCGAGCGCGCCAGGACCGCAGGGATCGAGACCGTCGCCTTTGATCGCTCCGGTTTCCAATACCATGGCCGCGTCAAGGCGTTGGCCGAGGCTGCCCGTGAAAACGGTCTGAAGTTCTGATCGCGGGCTCAAGGACGAGGTTAAAGAAATGGCTAAACCTGAAAGAAACAAGAAGCCGCAGCAGGCTGAAGAGCGTGATGACGGCATGCGGGAAAAGATGGTCTCCATCAACCGCGTCACCAAGGTGGTGAAGGGCGGCCGGATTCTCGGTTTTGCCGCACTGACCGTGGTGGGGGATGGTGACGGTGGCGTCGGCATGGGCAAGGGCAAGTCCCGTGAAGTGCCCGTGGCCGTGCAGAAGGCGATGGAAGAAGCCCGTCGCAAGCTGTTCAAGGTCAGCTTGAAGCACGGGACCTTGCATCACACCGTGGTTGGCAAGCATGGCGCCACTGAAGTCATGATTCAGCCCGCTCCCGAGGGGACTGGCATCATCGCCGGCGGCGCCATGCGCGCTGTCTTCGAAGTGATTGGCATCACCAATGTGGTGGCAAAGGCGCATGGCTCTACCAATCCCTACAACATCGTTCGCGCCACGCTGAACGGTCTGGCTCGCATGAACACGCCGGCCGAGATCGCTGCCAAGCGGGGCAAGAGCGTCGAAGAAATCCAGGGGTAAGAGATGTCCGAGAAAACTGTAAAGGTGACGCTCGTCAAGAGCATCATCGGGACCAAGCAATCCCACCGTGCCACCGTGCGCGGTCTGGGCTTGCGCAAGCTGAATCACACCGTGGAACTGGTGGATACGCCCGCGGTGCGCGGCATGATCCACAAGGTTTCCTACCTGCTGAAGTGCGAGGGCTGAGATGCGTCTGAATTCGATCAAACCCGCAGAGGGTGCCCGGCACGCGAACAAGCGTGTCGGCCGGGGTATTGGTTCCGGCTTGGGCAAGACGGCCGGTCGCGGCCACAAGGGCCAGAAGTCCCGCGCCGGCGGCTTCCACAAGGTCGGTTTCGAAGGCGGTCAGATGCCCATCTACCGTCGCCTGCCCAAGCGCGGCTTCGTGTCCCTGACCAATCACCGCAATGTTGAAGTTCGTCTGTACGAACTGAATGCCTTGCCCGTGGATGAAGTGGATCTGCTGGTGCTCAAGCAGGCTGGCCTGATCGCGGCTGATGCGCTGTCTGCCAAGGTGATTTTTTCCGGTGAAATCAGCCGCAAGGTGATCCTGAAGGGCGTCGGCGCCACCAAGGGTGCGAAGGCTGCGATTGAAGCCGCCGGTGGCAGTGTTGCCGTCAGTGTTGCCGTCTAACCCAAGCAGTGTGAAGGAATAGTATCTTGGCAGCAAAACCTGGTCTGGCGAAGGGTGGAAAGTTCGGCGATCTCAAGCGCCGCTTGTTGTTCCTCCTGGGAGCCTTGGTGGTTTACCGCATTGGCGCCCATATTCCGGTTCCAGGGATCGATCCTGCCGTGTTGGCCGATCTGTTCCAGTCGCAACAGGGTGGCATCCTGGGCATGTTCAACATGTTCTCGGGTGGTGCCCTGTCGCGTTTCACCATTTTTGCCCTGGGCATCATGCCCTACATCTCTGCATCCATCATCATGCAGCTGATGACCGTCGCCATTCCCCAGTTGGAAAGCCTGAAGAAAGAAGGGGAAGCGGGGCGGCGCAAGATTACGCAATATACCCGCTACGGCACCCTGGTCCTTGCCTTCTTCCAGGGGCTGGGGATTGCCATGGCGCTTGAATCACAAGCCGGGCTGGTGAATGATCCCGGCTTCCTGTTCCGGCTCACGACGGTGACCACCCTCGTGACCGGCACCGTGTTCCTGATGTGGCTGGGCGAGCAGATTACCGAGCGCGGCCTGGGCAACGGCATCTCGATCATCATTTTTGCCGGTATTGCGGCAGGTCTGCCCAGGGCCATCGCGGGCCTGTTCGAACTGGTGCGTACCGGTGCCATGCATCCGCTGTCTGCCATCGTCGTCTGCGTGCTGGTGGTGCTGGTGACCGCCTTCGTGGTGTTCGTGGAGCGTGGCCAGCGCAAGATCCTGGTGAATTACGCCAAGCGCCAGGTGGGGAACAAGGTGTATGGCGGGCAATCCTCGCATCTGCCTCTGAAGCTCAACATGGCCGGCGTGATCCCGCCCATTTTTGCCTCCAGCATCATTTTGTTCCCGGCAACGGCAGCCGGCTGGTTTGGCTCTGGTGAGTCCATGACCTGGTTGAAGGATGTGGCCGGTGCGCTTTCCCCGGGACAACCGATTTATGTACTGCTGTATGCGGCGGCCATTGTTTTCTTCTGTTTTTTCTATACGGCCCTGGTGTTCAATTCCAGGGAAACCGCCGATAACCTGAAGAAGAGCGGCGCCTTCATCCCCGGCATCCGGCCGGGTGAGCAGACGGCCCGTTATGTTGACAAGATCCTGATGCGCCTGACCCTGGTGGGGGCGGTGTACATCACCCTGGTCTGTCTGCTGCCCGAATTCCTGATCCTGAAATGGAATGTTCCTTTTTATTTCGGCGGGACTTCCTTGTTGATTATCGTGGTCGTGACCATGGACTTCATGTCCCAGGTGCAGGCTTATGTGATGTCGCACCAGTATGAAAGTCTCCTGAAGAAGGCGAATTTCAAGGGTGCCCCCTTGATCAAGTAATCAAGACATGGCGAAAGAAGATCTCATTGAAATGCAGGGCGAGGTGATTGAAAACCTCCCCAATGCGACTTTCAAGGTAAAGCTTGAAAACGGGCATGTGGTACTTGCCTTCATCTCCGGCAAGATGCGGATGCACTATATCCGCATCCTTCCCGGCGACAAGGTGACGGTTCAACTGACACCTTATGATCTATCCAGGGCCCGGATCGTTTTCCGGACCAAATAAGAATTCTCTACGCGTAACCCCAGGTGGGACGGGATCACGGCTGCTCCCTGACCGCCTAATTGAGGAGTTGTAAAAATGAAAGTATTGCCTTCGGTGAAGCGCATTTGCCGCAATTGCAAGGTGATCCGCCGCAAGGGCGTGGTGCGCGTCATCTGCAAGGATCCGCGCCATAAACAGCGGCAGGGCTGAAACATGTCCCTGTTTGGATTTTTTTATTAATTTTGGCATCGTTGGGGTGAATCAATGGCCCGTATTGCAGGGGTAAACATTCCGAACCATCAGCACGCTGAGATTGCGCTGACCGCCATCTATGGTGTCGGCCGTTCTCGCGCACAGAAGATCTGTGAGGCTGCTGGTGTTACTTGTACCACCAAGATCAAGGACCTGTCGGACGCCGACATGGAGCGCTTGCGTGACGAAGTGGGTAAATTCACCGTTGAAGGTGATCTGCGCCGTGAAGTCACCATGAACATCAAGCGTTTGATGGACCTGGGTTGCTACCGTGGTCTGCGCCACCGCAAGGGCCTGCCCTGCCGCGGTCAGCGGACTCGCACCAATGCGCGTACCCGCAAGGGGCCGCGCAAGGCCATCGCCGGCAAGAAGAAGTGATAGGGACAGATCATGGCTAAGACCGCACAGAAAGTTCGCAAAAAAGTTAAAAAGAACGTGGCTGAGGGCATTGCCCACATTCATGCTTCCTTTAACAACACCATCATTACCATCACCGACCGTCAAGGCAATGCCCTGTCCTGGGCAACCTCCGGGGGTGCCGGTTTCCGTGGTTCCCGTAAGTCCACTCCCTTTGCTGCCCAGGTGGCTGCTGAAACTGCCGGCAAGGCGGCTCAGGAATGTGGCGTCAAGAATCTGGAAGTTCGTATCAAGGGCCCCGGCCCCGGTCGTGAATCTTCCGTCCGTGCGCTCAATGCGCTGGGCATGAAGATCACCGGTATCACTGACGTGACCCCGGTGCCCCACAACGGCTGCCGTCCGCCCAAAAAGCGCCGTATTTAAGGAGTTCTGAACGTGGCTCGTAATCTCGATCCGAAATGCCGCCAGTGTCGCCGCGAAGGGGAAAAGCTGTTCCTCAAGGGCGAAAAGTGTTTTACCGACAAGTGTGCCATCGAGCGCCGTGAGTATGCTCCCGGTCAGCACGGCCAGAAATCGGGTGCGCGTCTGTCTGACTATGGGGTGCACCTGCGCGCCAAGCAGAAGATTCGTCGTACCTACGGGGTTCTGGAAGGCCAGTTCCGCCGCACTTTTGCTGAAGCCGAGCGCCGCAAGGGCCAGACTGGCGAAAATCTGCTGCAACTGCTGGAAGCCCGTCTGGACTCCGTTGCCTACCGGATGGGTTTTGGTGCCTCCCGCACCGAAGCTCGCCAGGTCGTGCGCCACAATGGCGTGCTGATCAACGGCAAGCGCGTGAACATTCCTTCCTACACGGTCCGTCCTGGCGACGTGGTGGCACTGACCGACAAGGCCAAGGCTCAACTGCGTACCAAGGCCGCACTGGCTGCCGCCGAATCCCGTGGTTTCCCTGAGTGGGTTGCGGTGGATGTGAAGGAGGCCAAGGGTACTTTCAAGGCCATGCCGCAACGCTCCGAGCTCTCCCCGACCCTCAATGAAGGTCTGGTCATCGAACTGTATTCGAAGTAACCAGATTTCCGGCGAATAGAAAAAGGACAGCCCATGCAAAGTAATGCTCTCTTGAAACCGCGCATCATCGACGTCCAGAGCGTCTCCCCGGTGGAAGCCCGGGTCGTGATGGAGCCTTTTGAGCGCGGCTTCGGGCATACCCTCGGGAATGCCTTGCGCCGCATCCTGCTTTCCTCCATGGATGGCTATGCACCGACCCAGGTTTCCATCGACGGCGTGCTGCATGAGTACTCCACCATCGATGGCGTGGAACAAGATGTGGTCGACATCCTCCTGAATCTGAAGGGGGTGGTGTTCAAGCTGCATAATCGTTCCGAGGCCCTTCTGACCCTCAAGAAAGAAGGCCCGGGCGTGATCCGTGCCGGGGATATCGAGGTTTCCCATGATGTGGAAATCATCAATCCCGAGCATGTGATTGCGCACCTGCAGCCCGGCGGCAAGCTGGCCATGGAGCTCAAGGTTGAAAAGGGGCGCGGCTATGTGCCCGGCAACCTGCGCAATCTGGGCGATGCCAAGACCATTGGTCAATTGGTGCTCGATGCTTCCTTCAGCCCCATCAAGCGTGTTTCCTATTCCGTGGAATCCGCACGGGTGGAGCAGCGTACCGACCTGGACAAGCTGATCGTTGAAATCGAGACCAATGGCGTCATTCAGCCGGAAGAAGCCATTCGCCAAGCCGCCCGCATCCTGATGAGCCAGCTGGAAGTGTTTGCTGATCTCGAAGGGACTGCGCCGGCTGTGGAAGCGGCCAGGCCAGCCCAGGTGGACCCCATCCTCCTGCGCCCGGTGGACGATCTGGAGTTGACGGTTCGTTCGGCCAACTGTCTGAAAGCAGAAAACATTTACTACATAGGCGACCTGATTCAGCGCACCGAGAATGAACTTCTGAAGACCCCGAACCTGGGCCGCAAGTCCCTGAACGAGATCAAGGAAGTGCTGGCCTCCCGTGGCCTGACCCTCGGCATGAAGCTGGAAAACTGGCCGCCCGCCGGTCTGGAACGGGCTTGATCGCCTGATCACCCCTACCGACCTGCGCCCTTAAAGGGACGCCTGTACAAAAGAAAGGAATTAACCATGCGTCACCGTCTTGGTTTGCGGAAACTGAACCGCACCAGCAGCCATCGTCTCGCGATGCTGCGCAACATGTCCGTCTCGCTGCTCAAGCACGAGGCGATCAAGACCACTTTGCCCAAGGCCAAGGAATTGCGCCGGGTGGTGGAGCCCATGATCACTTTGGGCAAGAAGCCCAGTCTGGCCAATCGCCGTCTGGCTTTTGATCGTCTGCGTGATCGTGAAATCGTCGGAAAGCTGTTTGAAGTTCTGGGGCCCCGCTATGCCAACCGTCCGGGTGGCTACCTGCGCATCCTGAAATGCGGATTCCGTGTGGGCGACAATGCTCCCATGGCCTTCGTGGAACTGGTGGACCGTCCGGATCCCGTCGAGGGTGAGGACGTGCTGGAAGACAGCAGCGAAGCCTGATTGCTTCAGGTAAGCCATGAAAAAACCGGGCGGCTGCCCGGTTTTTTCATGGCCGGTTTCAACTATGGCTCAGCAGCAACAAGGAGACATCATCCTGGGCGGGATTGGCGCTCAGATGCTCGCCCAAAGCGTGCATCAGGACCTTCTTGCGGCTGTCCGGACTGCTATGCAGCAGGGTCTCGCGCAACCCTTCCAGGCCGAAGGCTTCACCATCGCCGCGTTCTGCTTCGATCAGACCGTCCGAGAACAGCAGGATCTGGTGCCCCTGGCTCCATTCGAAAGATTCCACGGCGATATCCAGTTCCTGATTGCTGACGATACCCAGCGGCAGATGGGTGGAGGCAAAGTGGCGGATTTCCCGTCCCCATTCATCCAGGAGCAGTGCAGCAGGCGTGCCGCCGACCCAGATTTGACCATGCCCGCCTTCTGGGGCAACAAAGACCAGCGAAAGGGCCACGAAACGCCCGGTTGGAACCGACTCCAGCAACTGTTGATTCAGTTCCTGGAGGATGTTGGAAAGGGACTGGTTCTGTGAGGCCATGCGATAGAACAGCGCCAGTACGGGCAGGACGGAGATGGCGGCAGCCAGTCCATGGCCGGTGGCATCCGCCAGCAGGGCATAGCGGCCCCCTGCCGGTGAACGGGCTGCGGCGACCACGTCTCCACTGAAGGTGGTGGTGGGGGCGACCCAGTATTGCACCAGAGGGTCCTGTAGACCGGGGCGATGCAGTTGTAATTCAATCAATTGCTTGGCGAGGCGTTGTTCATCCTGTACGGCCTCATGAAAAGCGCCCAGTTGATGTTGCGTCTGCTGCTCCGCGCTAATGTCGCGCAGGATACCGACAAAAAAGCGATCGCCTTTCTGGCGCAATTCCGAGACGGCAAGCTCGGCGGGAAAGGTCTGGCCATTGCGGCGCATGGCGATTACATTCCGGCGGCTGCCTACGACCGTTGGGGGGCCGCCAGCGAGGTAGCGGCTGATGTAAAAATCATGTTCCTGGCTCTGTGGCGCGGGCATCAACACTGCAATGTTCTGGCCGTGCAGTTCGCTGGCCGGCCACTGGAAAATGATTTCCGTGGCCAGATTGCATTGCTGGATGATGCCGTGCCGATCAATCGTGATGATGGCCTCGAGGATGCTGTTGGAGAGATTTTCGATCCGGCTCAGTGCGCTCTGTGCTTCGGACTGAAAGTACAGGGCCCGCTGGATGACGCGCAATTTGGCTGCGAGGATGACGAAGTTGATCGGCTTGCTGAGGTAATCATCGCCACCGGCCTCCAGGCCGGCGAGCAGGTTCTGGTCGCGGTCAAGGGCCGAGAGAAAGATCACGGGTATCCATTTCTCCGTGTGTGCCTTGATCTGGCGCGCGGCATCAAAGCCATCCATCACCGGCATCATGATGTCCATCAGCACCAGGTCGGGCGGTTCCGCGTTGAAGGCGGCCACCGCTTCTGCCCCGTTGCTGACGCATCGCACCTGATGACCGAGTTTGCTGAGAAAAACTTCGAGCAATCGCTGATTGGAAAGGGTGTCGTCCGCGACAAGGATGTTCAGAGGCGGCAGATTGGCTGGGGGAGGGGTCATGTGGAGGTTCCAGTATTCAGGGTCAGGGCCAGGGTGGCCTGTACGATATTGCCCTTGCCCTGATATTCAAGGGCAGTAAAGCTCAGTGTGCGCGCCAGGGCGATGCCGCGGCCGTTGGGATCAAAGGCCCGTTCGGGGCTGAATTCAAGGTAGGGAGACCAGTCAAAGCCAGGGCCCTGATCTTCGATACGCACGATCAAGGCTTGCGCTTGCCGGGCGATCCGCACCTCCACCACCTTGTCCTGATTTTCCGCCAGGCCGGCGCGCCGGGCGATTTCATTGTGCCAGTCATCCGTCTGCTTCAGCCTCGATTTCTCGGCGTAAGTGATGCCCAGATTGCCATGCTCCACCGCGTTCAGCATCAGTTCCATCAGGCCTAGTCGGGCCGCCTCGGGCTGGGGGCTGGCTTGCGCCAGAAAGGCCGAGAGTTGCCCCGCCTCTTCCACCGTCCTGATGCAAAAACGAGCCTCCTGCAAAAACTGCAGGCCGCGCCAGCGTTCGCTTTCCAGCTGCCGCATGGCGGTTCTTTCCCGGGCCACCTGCAGGGCGGCCCGGATGATGGCCAGCAATCCTTCC
Organism: Azovibrio sp.; assembly: GCF_049658005.1. Lineage (NCBI taxonomy): Bacteria > Pseudomonadati > Pseudomonadota > Betaproteobacteria > Rhodocyclales > Rhodocyclaceae > Azovibrio > Azovibrio sp. The sequence continues at coordinate 16,395 of NZ_JBASOH010000002.1, forward strand.
CGCTCATAAGGCTTGGTCAGGTAATAGTAAGCGCCGGCCTCGAGCCCCTCGCGGATCTGCTGAGGGCTGCAGGCGGCTGTTTGCATGATGACGGGCAGGGTATTGAAACGGGGGTCGGGTTTGATGCGGCGCAACAGGGCCATCCCATCCAGACCCGGCATCATCCGGTCGAGCAGGACGGCATCGTAGCGGCGGGGGTTCTGGTCCAGGGCCTGCCAGGCACTCTCACCCGATGCGCAGAAGTCGGCTGAGAAACCGGAGCCTTCCAGATATTCCTCGATGATCTCCAGGTTGATGGGTTCGTCGTCCACAACCAGCAGGTGGTCGGTCATGGAGGGTTTTCCTCTCGCGGTGGGTTGTTGTCAGCATTGGGCAGGGACACGATCAGACGTGCGCCCCCTTCGGCGCGGATCTCGGCATGAATCCGGCCCCGGTGCGCCGCCATGATTTCACGGCAGATGGCCAGGCCCAGGCCGGAGCCACCCGCCCCCGTGCGGGTCCGGCTACTCTGGGCGAATTTGTCAAAGATGACTTCCAGTTCATCGGCAGGAATGCCGGGACCCTGATCTTCCACGACCAGGGTAAGTGCGGACATCCGGCCCTGGTCGGAGTTGCGTCGTCCGCGCGGAATCTCCGTGGTGCTGAAGATAAAGCGGATGCAGCCTCCCGCGGGAGAGAAGCGAATGGCATTGGACAGCAGATTGTTCAGGACCTGGGCGAAGCGGGGGGTATCGGCGAAGGCCATGGTGCTGGCGCAATGCTGCTCGATCGTGACCTGCAATTGTTTCTTCTGAAGCAGCGGATCGAGTTCGCTCACGACCTGTTGCAAGATGGGCAGCACATCCTGAAAGCTGGGGGTGATTTCCATTTTCCGGGCTTCGAGCCTGGCCAGGTCGAGCAGATCATTGACCAGCGTCAGCAAGCGTTCAGCACTTTGCTCGATGCGCTCGAAATAGCGGTGGATTTTTTCGTTGCCTTCGGACTTGCCCAGACCCATGCTGGCGAAACCGAGCATGGCATGCAGGGGGGTGCGCAATTCGTGGGACATGTTGGCCAGAAACTCCGACTTGGCACGGCCGGCTTCCCGGGCATCCTTCAGGGCGATTTCAAGCAGTTCGGTGCGCTCTTCCACCAATTCCTGCAGGCGGTCCCGGTGCTGATGGAGTTCGATTTCCGCCAGTTTTCTGGCATCGATGTCAGAGAGGGAGCCGGCCATGAGCAGGGGCTGGCCCTGGGCGTCCCAGGTGGCCTGGCCCTTGATGTTGAACCACTGCCAGTGACCGTCGGCGCGTTTCATGCGGACTTCAAGATCATAGGGCGCGCGTTGCTTCAAATGGGTCTCGAGTGCCTGGCGGCGGCGGGGAATGTCGTCTGGATGCAGGCGGCGCAGGAAAAAATCATCGCTTTGTTCGATGCTCGATCCGGTATAGCCGAGCAGGCGGATGACGCGCTCGGAAAAATAGGTATTGCCAGTGCAAAAATCCCGGTACCAGATGCCATCGTTGGCACCTTCGGCCGCCAGGCGGAAGCGCTGCTCCGATTTTTCCAGGGCCCGGGTCATGTCTTGGGCCTGAGCCTGGGCGCGCTGGCCCTGGGTCGTGAGGGTCCACAACAAGATGGCGGCCAGGGTGGCGAGTCCGCCGCCTGCAATCAGACTGATGCTGACCGGGTTCTGCCAGGCCAGCCAGGCCGGAGGGGAGGCGCCTACGAAGCGGAGCAGCCAGGTCCGCGAGCCGAAACTCAGCTCACGTTCTTCTTGCAGGGTTTCCTTCAGGACGGGCGGCCGTTCGGGTTGGGTGTCGTGCAGCAGGGTCAGTTGTTGTCCCCCCTTCTGGCTCTCGAAGCCCTGGTCATCAAAAATCTGCAGGGCCAAAGCGGGATTGTGGATGTAATTCAGGGTCTGCATCAGGTCGCTGATGCGGAAAGCGGCAAAGACATAGCCACGCAGGGCTTGCTGACGCTCCGCTACCGTACCGGTGGGCTGATTTTCGGCGTACAGGGGAAGGTAGAGTTCAATGCCGGGGCAAAGCGGCGAGTCGCGGTCGGAAAACAGTTGCAGGCGGCGAGTCATGCTCACCGCCGCTTCATCCCGGGCGTGTTCCATCGCCTCCCGGCGCACCGGGTCGGAGGTCGGGTCGTAGCCCAGTCCGCGCAGATTGGTACCGGCCAGCGGCGAGATATAAAGAACGGGGAAACGCAAGGGCCGGCCGGATGGAAAGATCCGGTAATCCGGCTGGTTCAACTCCCGTCGCGCCTGGGCGATGAAGCGCTCCACCGCCTCGGGTGCCACCGCAGGCAGGTAGCCATAGGCTTGCAGTTCGGGCAAATGGGTGTGGATGTCCTGCTGCTGGCTGAAGTGCTGCCAACGGCTGTGGTCGAGACGAGGGGTGCTGCTCACGAAGGCGCGCAGGATTTGCAGGAACTGGGCGTGATAGCGCAGGCGGTCGCGAATTTCCACCGTCACCAGGGCGGCATCGACCGAAAACCGAGTTTGACGTTCCAGCTGCTGCTGCTGGTAAAGGTGGCGGGCAAATAGCGAGGTGGCCAGAAAGATGCTGCCGAAGGCCAGGGCAGTGAGCAGCCAGCGGCTGGCGGGAAGTGACAGGAGCGGGTGCTTGAGTGAAATGAGGGCAGGCATGGGACTCAGGTCCGGCTTTCCTGTTGCTGAATAACCCACATTTGAGCATAAACGCCGTTCTTTGCCAGCAATTCTGCATGGCGCCCCTCGGGGTGGCCGTACTGGATGGTGTCGTAGCGCGTGTCGTTGAGCCGCACCGTGGTCTGGGGGAGGGTGCCGATGGCGTTTCTCGGGCTGGCCTGGCTGAACTGGCTGAACTGGCTGAGCTGGCTGAGCTGGCGGCCATCGATGCCGATGGGGCGGTGTGCATGGGTTCAGGCGGGGCGAGCCGGCCAGTATATGAAAATTTGCGATGATCTGAGAAAATCAGCGCCTTTGTGAGGAGCTTCGCCGTGATCGATCAAACTGTCCGCCTGCCCGACCGGCAGCCCATCTTGCGCCTGATGCCGATGCCCAAGGAAGAAAACGTGTTCGGCGACATCTTCGGCGGCTGGGTCATGGCCCATGTGGACCTGGCCGGCGGCCTCGAAGCCATGCGCCATTCCCGGGGGCGGGTGGCCACGGTGGCCGTCAATGCCTTCCAGTTCCACCAGCCGATCTCCTCTGGCGATCTGGTCAGTTTCTATGCGGAAGTCGTCAATTTGGGCCGCACCTCCATGACCGTGGCGGTTCAGGTCTTTGCCGAGCGGCATCCCTCCAATCCGGTGTTTGTCAAGGTCACGGAAGCAACACTTACCTACGTGGCCCTGGATGCGGACGGCAACAAGCGCGACGTGCCCCGGGAAAATGCGTAGAATCCAGAACTTATTGTCATTGCCCTGGTTGTGAGCCAAATCATGAACAAAATGCACGCCCTGTCCGCCGCGCTCCTGGCTGCCTTTTCCGGCACGGCCCTCGCTGGTGGCTTTCAGTCCATGGAGCAGAACGCCAGCGGCCTCGGCACCGGCTATGCCGGCTCTGCCGCGGTGGCGGATAATGCCAGCACCATCTTCTACAACCCGGCCGGCATGACCCGCTTGCCGGCCCGCCAGGTTTCCCTGGGCCTGGTTGGCGCCCTGCACAACTACGAGTTCAACAATGAAGGTTCCGTCGGTACCGGTGGCAATGGTGGCGATGCCGGCGAATGGCGCGCCCTGCCCAATGCCTACCTGTCCTGGGCCCTGAGCCCGGAATGGGTGGTGGGCCTGGGGATTTCCTCCCCCTTCAGCCTGCACACCGATTACGACGACAACTGGCTGGGCCGCTTCCAGAGCGTCGAGGCCGAAGTCCGCACCTTGAACGTCAATCCCTCCGTGGCCTACAAACTGTCCGAGAAGGTCTCCCTGGGCCTGGGGCTCAACTATCAGAAGATCAAGGTGGATACCGCCTTGAATAATGGGGTGGGCGCTCTGGTGCGCACCTCCACCGACGACAGTGCCTGGGGCTGGAATGCCGGCGTGCTGTTCACCCTCTCTCCGGCGATGCGGATCGGGGTGGCTTACCGCTCCGCCATCAAGTACGACCTGGACGAGCCCGTCAATCTGACCGGCTCTCCCGCCGCGGTTGCCAGCCGCAATCTGGATCTGCCGGGCACCTTCACCCTCTCGGTCTGGCAGCAGGTCTCGGATCGCTGGGAGGCCATGGGCGATCTTTCCTACACGCACTGGAAGGTCAATGACGACTTCGAGCGTGACAGCTGGCGTTTTGCCTGGGGGGCCGCCTACAAGTACAACGAGACCTGGAAGTCCCGGTTTGGCATTTCCTACGATCGCAGCCCGCTGCGGGACGGCGAGCGCAACGCTCAATTGCCCGATGGGCATCGTATCGGCTTTAGCATCGGCGGCCAGTACAAGCCCAGCCAGAACTCGGCCCTGGATTTCGGCTACACCTACCAGTGGATGAAGAACACCCGGATCGATCAAGCCCAGGCCGCGGTGCCGGTGACACGCCTCAAGGGTGAATACGATGCTGGCGGCCACCTGCTGGGCGTGCAATACACCCAGAGTTTCTGATCCGGACTTGAAGAGGCGGCATGCAGCTGAGCCTGGGAGATCCGAGCTTGGGCTGGCGTGAAGGATTGCTGGCCCTGATCCTGGGGGTTGTCGTCTACATGGTCTGGCTGCTCTGGCGCATGCGTCGCATCAGCCGGCGTGATGTAGCGGCACCGGCGCCCCAGGAGCCGCGTGGCGGCCTTCTGGATGATCTGGGGCGAGTCGATCCGGTCGTCGTCCATGCGGCGGAGCAGGCCGCCGCACCGGAAAACCAGCCGGAGCCGGCCTGGCCTGCCGAAAATCGCAGTTTCGCCCAGGAAGCGTTCATGGAGGGGGTCGAGCGGGAAATGGAGCAGATGCGCGAGGAAGTGGATTCCCTGCGCGGTGCCCTGGCCGCCCTGCGCGAAGAAATTTCCAGTCTGCGCGAGGATTTGCAGCAGGAGATCCATTCCAGCCGGGCCGCCCAGAATGCCTCTCCCCTCTATAGCGACGCCATGCAGATGGCCATTCTCGGCCACGATGCCCTGACCATCTCCGAGCGTTGCGGTATCGCGCGGGCCGAGGCTGAACTGGTGGTGGCCCTGGTCAAGAACAAGGAGGGAGGGCGCTCATGACCCAGGATGCTTTTGCACCGGAAAGCCTGGGTCAGGAAGCCGAGCAGCGCAGCCGCATCGTCAAGCGCCTGATGTTTGCCGCCCTGCTGGTGGGGCTGCTGCTGGGCCTGCTGGCCTTCTTTGATTACCTGAGCACGACCGAAGAAGCGGAAGTCCCCGAGTTCACCGAGCCGGTACCGGTTGCCCCCAAACGGCAGCTGACCCAGCCGGTGACGGCGGCGGAGCCGGAAGCCGCCCCCGCTTTGCCGCCTCCCTCCCTCCCGCCGGAAGCCCCTGCGCCCGCGCCGGATGTTCCTGCGGCCCCGGTTGTGGA
>NZ_JBASOH010000003.1:0-6662 GCF_049658005.1 Azovibrio sp.
CCCCAGGACCTGCCCGTGGTGGTAGTGCCCGGCGCCGATCATTTCTTTCACCGGCGCCTGCACCTCATCCGCGACATCGTCACCCGGGCCTGGCGGCACTGATGGACATTCCCCTCGCCGTTCATGAGTTGAGAAAATCCTACGCCGGCACCCCGGTGGTGGAAGGCCTCTCCTTCGCCCTGACGCCGGGCAGCTGTTTTGGCCTGCTCGGCCCCAACGGCGCCGGCAAGACCACCACCCTGAAGCTCTGCCTGGGGCTGACCGCGCCGGATTCGGGCCGCATCACCCTGGCCGGGCTGCCGATCCCCGCCCGCGCCCAGGCCGCCCGGGCCCGCACCGGGGTGGTGCCCCAGTTCGACAACCTCGACCCGGATTTCACCGCCACCGAGAACCTGCTGGTATTTGGCCGCTATTTCGGCATGTCGAAGGCCCAAATCAGCGCCCGCATCCCCTGGCTATTGCAGTTTTCCGGCCTGGAGAGCAAGGCCGATGCCCGCATCGCCACCCTCTCCGGCGGCATGAAGCGGCGCCTGACCCTGGCCCGCGCCCTGGTGAACGACCCCGACATCATCTTCCTGGACGAACCCACCACCGGCCTCGACCCCCAGGCCCGGCACCTGATCTGGGAACGCATGAAGCAGCTCAAGGTGGCCGGCAAGACCCTGCTCCTCACCACCCACTTCATGGACGAAGCCGAGCGCCTCTGCGACCGGCTGATCATCATCGACCACGGCAGAAAGATCGCCGAGGGCAGCCCCCGGGAACTGATCGCCACCCACATCGAACCCCAGGTGGTGGAAGTCTATGACGAAGCCGCCGGCGCCCTCGCAGCCTTCGTGGCCGCCCAGCGGCACAGTAGCGCCCGGGTCGAGGTGAGCGGCGAAACCGCCTTCTTCTACTGCCAGGACCCCCAGCCCCTGCTTGCCGCCCTGGCCGAGGCCAGCGGCCTGCGTTACGTGCACCGCGCCTCCAACCTCGAAGACGTATTCATCAAGCTGACCGGGCGGGAACTCCGGGATTGAGTCCTGAGCAGGGCGCTGGTCTGGTGGAGTTGTCCGGGAGGATCAACTCACGGACAAACAAAACCCCGCCGCAAGCGACGGGGTTTTGAGGGGCGGTTTTGAAGGTGGCTGGCCGTTTTACTTCCTGGCCGCTTCAGCCGCGGGGGCTTCCTGCTCTGCGCCGGGCTTGACCTCGGCGGCCTTTTGCTTTGCATGCCTTACCTTCTTTGCCGGCTTTTCAGTCGCCTTGGGTGCATCCCCCCTGGCTTCGGCCTTCACTTCGGTCCTGGCGTCAGCCTTGATGGCATCCCCCTTTTTTTCCACGGCAAGAGCCGCAGGGGTAGCCGGAGTGGCAGGGGTGGCGGGCTGGGCAAAGGCGGCACCGGTGAAAGCGGAAACGAGGGCAATGGCGGCGATTTTCTTGATCATGATGTAAAGCTCCTGTGTTGAGTCTGGATTAACTCGGTCGGTTTCTTCCGGCCTTGCGAAGATCAACGCGGCTGGGTCATAGAAGGATTGCAGCAACAAGGTAACGCGGCGTGACGCTTCATGACGTCGCAGCGTCCTTGAGTCAGGGGCCCATGGGCGGCAGGGTGATGCAGAAGCGGGTCAGGCCCCCGGCGGATTCGGCGTGAATGCTGCCGCCGTGGGCGGTGATGATGGAGCGGGTGATGGCCAGCCCCAGCCCGGCGCCCCCTTCACCGCCCCGTCCGCGGGCCGCGTCGACCCGGTGGAAGCGTTCGAAAATCCGCTCCAGTTGCGGGGCCGGGATGGGCGGACCCGGGTTTTCCACGCGGATGGCCGTGCGGCCCGTGGCGTCCGGCTCGATCGTGACCCGGATCAGGGCGCCGGGCGCCGTGTGGCGCAGGGCGTTGGAAAGCAGATTGCCCAGGGCCCGGCGCAGCATCAGGGCGTCGCCGCTGACCGTGGCGCTGCCGCTCAGCTCCAGGCGGATGCCTTGTTCCTCGGCCAGCAAGCCGTAAAACTCGAACAGGGACTGGAGCAGCCCGGCCAGTTCCACCGGTTCCCGGTGCGGCACCATCAGGCCGTTTTCCGCCTGGGCCAGGAACAGCATGTCGCCGATCATGCGCGACAGGCGTTCGTGCTCCTCCAGGCTGGAATACAGCACTTCCCGGTATTCCCCGGCGCTCCTGGCCCGGCTCAGGGCCACCTGAGTCTGGGTCATCAGGGCGGTGACCGGGGTGCGCAGTTCGTGGGCGATATCCGAGGCAAAACCGGAGAGGCGGGCGAAGGCCTCTTCCAGCCGATCCAGCATCTGGTTCAGCTCCCGGGCCAGAGGGCGCAGTTCCAGCGGCAGGGTCGCGGCTTCCAGGCGCTCGTGCAGCCGTTCGCCGGACACCCGCCGGGCCAGGCCCAGCAGTTGCCCCAGGGGCGCCAGGCCGCGCCGGGCGGCGATCCAGGCAAACAGGAGATTGGCCAGGACGGCCAGGCCCAGGGCCCAGCCCAGGGAGCGGGCGAAGCCGGCCATGAAGTGCCGGTGATGTTCGATATCCACGGTGATGGCCACCTGCACCGCTTGCCCATCGGCGGTGTGGGCCTGGGCCAGGATGCCGCGTTGGGGGTGCTGGCCCGGGTCGGCGCCGGTGCGGGCCGGAGGATGGGCTTCGTTGCCGGGGGCGGCCGGTTCGTGCAGCAGCCATTCGGGGATGCCGGCGGCGCTGGTGAAGAGGGGGAAACCCTCCCGGTCCAGCACCGTCAGCCCCAGGTGCGGGTGGCCGACCAGGGCCGGGCCCAGGCGCGCCGGCAGGGCCTCCAGCAATTCGTCCGCCGGCAGGGCGACCAGGATGCTGCGAATCAGGGTCAGCTTGCCGTGCAGTTCCTCCAGGTCGCCTTCCTGGAAATGGACATCCACGGCCCGCCCCACGAACAGCCCCAGGCCGAGCAGGATCAGGGAGGACAGCAGGGCAAACAGCAGCGCCAGGCGCAAGGTGAGGGAAGAGCGCAGCGCAAGGGTCATGGCTGTTCCGGCGCTTCCAGCACATAGTCCATGCCGCGCCCGGGGCGGATCCGTTTCGGTTTGCAGGGGTCGTCCATCTTGGCGCGCAGGCGGCGCACCGCCACTTCGATGAAGTTGGCGGTGGCGGTGGCGGTGGCGGTGGCGGTGGCGGTGGCGGTGGCATTCGGGATGAGCCTGGCAGCCAAGCCCGGGAGGTGCCCGGTGGCCTTGGCCATGTCGGCAGTAACGTCATGTTTTAGCATCGTCGGCTTTCTTGCGGTGAGGGTGGGAGTGCCGGGCTGGGCAGCAAGGCCAGCGCCAGGCCCAGAATCGAGGCCGGATGGGCGTTCCTCCCGGTCGGAAGCCGTAGCTCGATCCGGAGAATTCGGCCTCGAAGATCGGTGCGAGCACTTGATGCAACGCTTGCTGGATCAGTCGATCCGTCAGCATCGGAATGCCGAGCGCCCTGACCCCGCCTTGCGGCTTGGGTATATCGACCCGGCGTACCGGCGCGGACGTGGTACTCAGTCGCCGTTTCCCGGAAATCCACCACGTCCAGTCCGGGTAGGTTGAGGATAGTGACGGGCAGGGCATACAGACTCGAGGGAAAGCCTGATTATCGGATTTCCGCCAGTTCCTTGGCTTGAGTCGGCCACCACGGCTTGAATGTCGGCCAGCCGGTAATGAGGTTTGCGCTTGTCCACGACCGGACATTAACCTGAAACACCACTAACCGCTAAGGTTACGCCCCAAACAGGAAAGCACTTGAAAAATACCCCCATTGCACGCCGACCGACATTGAGGCGGCGGATCATGTCGGGTCAGCAGTGCAGGAGGCGATGAAGGCCGAAGGTAGGATTCTGCTGGGCAAACCGATTACCACGGCCATGTTGCACAGGCAGATCGAGGAAACCGGGAAGTTCGAGGGAGCCATTCCTGTTGGTGACCGGGCAGCATCCAACGATGAAACTGCCCCAGAAGCGAACTTCGTCCACCAGAAACTCCGAAGCCCTTGAAAAAGAAGGTAATATCGAAATATGATCCATGCCCGATTTTTGCGTAACCGAAATAGACGGAGGTGTTGCCAGCATGAACGAACGGGTTCTTGACCTTCAGGCGGAGCTTGCCGAGCTCGCCGCCATCGAAGCCGAATCCATCGGCTGGCTGCCGCTGGGCGAAGGGGCCTATCTGCACGTAGGGAATCCCGACGAAGATTTCGTCATCACGGTGACCGGCATGCCGGATGCGGGGATGGCGGGGATGAATGTGTTGTGGATGGGAGGGTGATGCCAAAGACCGGCAAATTCGATCCCGCGCTGATCGCCGTGCCCATCGAGCGCGAGCACAGCCGCCTGGCCCGGTCGGGCCGGGTCGAGCCCGGTTGAGCCCGGTTGAGCCCGGTTGAGCCCGGTTGAGCCGCTGGAGCAAGTGCGGCACGCGCCGTTCTTCGACAAAGAAATCGAGGGGTCTTCCAGGCTGTTCCTGCTGGCCGTGGGGATGGTCCCCGGAAGGGTCCCTGTCGTCCCTGCCCCTGTTCCTCCCCTGTTCCTCCCCGTCCAGCATGTGGGCAGCCGGCGCGTGCATGGCCGGCGCGGGCGGAAAACGGAGCCGGGCCGGGATGAAATCCCGCATGGGCGGTCCCGCTTTAGCGGCGCACGAAGCGTGATTGGCGCAGCTCCAATCGGGTCAAGGGATGAAACGGGAGCCGCCCGCTTTCTTGCAAAATCCTTTGAAAAATCCGGAGGGGATGCGGTCGCCCTGTAGTCAGGCTGTTTTTACGCCCATCGACCCGCAAAGTGAGCCATGCCGGCTGTCCTGCGCTAATTTGTCGCCCGAAATCGGCGATACTTGCCAGCCATTCATCCTGCTTTGTCCCCTCCATGAACCGCCCCCCCAGCCTCCGCTTTCTCATGGCCCACCCGGCCCACTTCATTGCACTGGGCTGCGGCAGCGGCCTCTCCATGTGGGCCCCGGGCACCGTCGGCACCCTGTTTGCCTGGCTGACCTTCGCATGGCTGCGCCCGCATCTGGCCGACGGCCCCTTCCTGGCCCTGCTGGCCATCGCCTTCGTGCTCGGCGTCAGCGCCATCCACAAGACGGGTCGAGCCCTGGGTGTGGTGGACCACGGCAGCATCGTCTGGGACGAGATCGTGCCATTCTGGTTCGTGCTGCTGCTGACCCCGGCGGGCTTTGGGTGGCAGCTGGCGGCTTTTGTCCTGTTCCGCCTGTTCGACATCACCAAACCCCAGCCCGCCCGCTGGTTCGACGAACACGTCAAGAATGGCCTGGGAGTGATGATGGATGACGTGATTGCGGCGTTCTACGCCCTGCTCGGGATTGCGGTGCTGAAATGGCTGCTGAACTGAATCAGGCTGGCCTGGAGGCCCTGGCGCAGCAACTCGGGGAACGACTGCTGGCCCGGGGCTGGATGCTGGCCACGGCGGAATCCTGTACCGGCGGCTGGGTGGCCCAGTGCCTCACCGCCATTGCCGGTTCTTCCGCCTGGTTCGAGCGGGGTTTCGTCACCTACTCCAACGCCGCCAAGATGGACATGCTGGGAGTGGCAGAACGGCTGCTGGAAAAACACGGGGCCGTCTCCGAGCCCGTGGCCCGTGCCATGGCCCAGGGCGCCGTGGCGCACAGCAGGGCTCAGTGGAGCCTGGCCATCACCGGCATTGCCGGGCCCACAGGGGGGAGCGCGGAAAAACCGGTGGGCATGGTGTGTTTTGCCTGGGCCAGCCCGGATGGCGGCTGCACCGCCTGCACCCGGTACTTCGACGGAGACCGCGCCGGCATCCGCCGCCAGGCCGTGGCCTTCGCCCTGGAAGGGCTGCTGCTGCAACTGGAAAAGTAGCCTCGGCCCTGAGCCTTGAGCGCCAGGGGGTGATACCGCCTCCCGATCCGACTTCGCCTTGCCCGCGCTGCCGGGTCCAGCCGGATCTTTGCTTCACGGGCGTTGCCGCTTGCGCCGCCTTGAAACCTTCCTGCCGCTAAAATGCCAGGATCTTTTCCTGCGACCAACCTCCTTTCGTGCCCATCGATCCGCCAGCTGACGCCTCGGCCCAACTCAAACCCAAATGCCTGAGCCTCGACCTGGAAGTCGGTCGCCAGTCGGCCCGGATTCATCAGTTGGGGGCGGTACGGGGCGACACGGGAGAATCCCTGAGCTTTCCCCCCGGCGACCTGGATGAAGCCCTGGCCAAGCTGGACGCGCTGGCCGACACAGCGGCCTTTCTTCTGGGTCATAACCTGGTCGCCTTCGATCTACCCCATCTGCGGGCCACCCAGCCCAATCTGCGCCTGCTGGGAAAGCCGGTGGTAGATACCCTGCGCCTCAATCCCCTGGCTTTTCCGCAGCATCCCTATCACCACCTGGTCAAGCATTATCAGGACGGGCAGTTGCTCGGCCACCGCCGCAACAACCCGCTCCTGGATGCAGAACTTGCCCTGCAGGTCTTCATCGAGCAGGTACGCAGCCTGGAACAGGCCCAGGCCGGACAACCGGATCTGCTGCTGGCCTGGCACTGGCTGACCACCCGCGATCAAGGCGTGTCCGGGCTCAACAGTTTTTTCATGAAGATTCGCGCCCGTCCCCAGCCCGGGGACGAGGAAGCCCGCGCCGCCATCACCCGGCTGCTGCACGGCCAGTGTTGCCAGCTGGCCAGCCAGCAGATCGTGGAGCAAGCGGAGCGACTGGGCTGGCC
>NZ_JBASOH010000004.1:0-3014 GCF_049658005.1 Azovibrio sp.
AGGAAAGTGGCCGTGACCATGCCGCCGACCACGCCGGTACCGATGGCGTGCTTGCTGCCGGAGCTGGCACCGCTGGAGATCATCAGTGGCAACACGCCCATGGTGAAGGCCAGCGAGGTCATGATGATCGGGCGCAAACGCAGGCGTGCCGCCTGGATGGCTGCCTGGGTCAGCGAAATGCCCTCCTTCTCGTGCAGATCCTTGGCGAACTCGACGATCAGGATCGCGTTCTTGGCAACCAGGCCGACCGTGGTCAGCAGGCCGATCTGGAAGAACACGTCGTTGTTCAGGCCGCGCATCAGCGTGGCGAGCACGGTTCCGATCACTCCCAGCGGGATTACAAGCAGCACCGAGAACGGCACCGACCAGCTCTCGTACAATGCCGCCAGGCACAGGAACACGGCGATGATCGATAGCGCGTACAACGCGGGGGCCTGCGAGCCGGACAGACGTTCCTCGTAGGACTGGCCGGTCCACGCCAATTGCACGCCGGTCGGAAGCTTGGCGGCGATGTCCTCGACTGCCTGCATCGCATCGCCGGAACTGTACCCGGGGGCAGGCTGGCCCAGGATTTCGATGGCTGGCACGCCGTTGTAGCGTTCAAGCTTCGGCGAACCCTTGATCCACTTGCCGGTGGCGAACGAGGCGAAGGACACCATTTCGCCGTTGGCGTTGCGCACGTACCACTGGGCGAAATCCTCCTCGGTGATGCGTGATTGCGCCATGCCCTGCAGGAACACGCGCTTGATGCGACCACGGTCGATGAAGTTGTTGACGTAGGCCGACCCCCAAGCGGTGGACATGGTGTCGTTGATCGCGGCCAGATCCACACCGAGCGCACGGGCCTTCTCGTCGTCGATCAGCACCTGGTATTGCGGCTCGTCATCCTTGCCGTTCGGACGAACCAGCGCCAGCGCAGGATGCTGCGCTGCTTCGGCAAGGAACTGGCCGCGTGCCTGCATCAGATGTTCGTGACCTTGGCCGCTGTAGTCCTGCAGGAACAGGTTGAAGCCGGTGGCATTGCCCAGTTCCATGATGGGCGGCGGCGGGAATGCAAGCACCATGCCCTGCTTGATCGTGGCGAAATGTTGCATCGCGCGGGCCTGGATTTCGAACACGCTGCTCTTGCGCTCTTCCCACGGCTTGAGCTGGACGAAGGCCAGTGCCGAGTTCTGGCCGCGGCCGGCAAGACTGAAGCCGCTGACGGTGAATACGTCTTCGATGCTCTCGCTTTCGTTTTCCTTGAAGTAGCGAGTGACCTCGGATAGCACCTTGTCGGTTTCGTCCAGCGTGGCATTGGACGGCAGTTCCGCCTGCACCAGCAGGGTGCCCTGATCTTCGTCGGGCAGGAACGAGGTCGGGATCTGCGGGAAGAGGACGGCCAGCAACAGCACGATCACGCCGAAGGCGACCATGCCGCGCTTGCGTGCGCCGAGCAGGCGGGCAACGCCGCCTTGATAGCGATCGGCATTGCGCTCGAAGTTGCGGTTGAACCAGCCGAAGAAGCCCTTCTTTTCCCCATGCGCATCGTGCTTGAGGATGGTCGCGCACAGTGCCGGGGTGAATACCAGTGCCACCAGCACCGACAGCACCATCGACGAGACGATGGTCAGCGAGAACTGGCGGTAGATCACGCCGGTGGAACCGCCGAAGAATGCCATCGGCACGAACACCGCCGACAGCACTAGGCCGATGCCGACCAAGGCGCCGGAAATCTGATCCATCGACTTGCGCGTTGCTTCAACTGGAGACAGCCCTTCCTCGGCGATGATGCGTTCGACGTTTTCCACCACCACGATGGCATCATCGACCAGTAGGCCGATCGCCAGCACCAGGCCGAACATGGTCAGGATGTTGATGGTGAAGCCGAATGCGGCCATCACGCCGAAGGTACCCAGCAGCACCACCGGTACCGCCAGCGTTGGGATCAACGTGGCACGCCAGTTCTGCAGGAACAGGTACATGATCAGGAACACGAGGATGATCGCCTCGACCAGCGTGTGCACCACGCCGTTGATCGATTCGCTGACCACCGGCGCGGTGTCGTAGGGATAGACCACCTTCACGCCTGGCGGCAGGGTCGATTCGAGCTGCGACACGGTCTCGCGCACGGCCTTGACCGCATCCAGCGTGTTGCCGCCGCTGGCCAGGCGCAGCGCGATGCCGGCCGCCGGCTTGCCGTTGGCGGTGGTGTTGAAGGTGTAGCTTTCAGAACCAAGATCGACTTCACCCACATCACGCAGGCGCACTTGCGAGCCGTCCGAGTTGACCTTGAGCAGGATGTCCTGGAATTGCTCTGGAGTCTGCAGCAGGGTCTTGCCGATCACCGCCGCGTTCAGGCCGACCTTGTCGCCCGTCGGGCGCCCCCCCAACTGCCCCGACGACACCTGGACGTTTTGCGCCTGGATTGCCGCGGCCACATCGCTGGGCATCAACTTGTAGTTGTTGAGCTTGATCGGGTCGAGCCACACGCGCATCGCGTTCTGCGCACCCATCACGAAGAAGTCGCCGACGCCCTTGGTGCGGCTGAGCGGATCCTGCAATTGCGAGACGATCAGGTCACCTAGAGCGAAGTTGTCCAACTTGCCGTCCTCGGACACCAGTCCGGCGACGAGCATGAAGTTGATCTGGTACTTGACCACACGGAGGCCAAGCTGCTGCACCGCTTGTGGCAGCATCGGCGTCGCAAGCGCCAGCTTGTTCTGTACCTGCACCTGGGCGATGTTCGGGTCGATGTCCTGCTCGAAGGTGACCACGATGGTGATGGAGCCATCGGAGTTGCTTTCCGAACGGATGTAGCGCAAGCCGTCGAGCCCACTGAGCTGCTGCTCAATCACCTGAGTGACGGTATCCTGCACGGTTTGTGCGGATGCACCCGGGTACTGGGCCATGATGGCAATCGCCGGGGGCGCGACGTTGGGGTACTGGTTGACCGGCAGGGTGCGGATGGCCAATGCGCCGGCCAGCATGATGATGATGGCGATGACCCACGCGAAAATCGGTCGGTCGATGAA
>NZ_JBASOH010000005.1:0-4083 GCF_049658005.1 Azovibrio sp.
GAATTTGAGCCGTCATCGTCGCATCCGCAAAAAAACGGGAAAGGCGGTCCCTTTCCCTTTGAAGGGCAAGGATTTTATCAGATTCGCCGCCGGAGCCGAAACGGTTCGGGAAACCCGGATTCCGCGCTCGAACTTTGCCTGGCCTCGCCTGCGGCCCGGCTTGCTGATGGCGGCAGCTCTGATGGCGGCAGCTCATCAGCTATCGGCCTCTTCCGGGGCATTTCCGGGGCCAGCCACCGGGGCCAGCCACCGCGAAAGTCCCCTCCGCGCCCACCCCGTCCGCCCCAAATTCGCCGGGCGACCCCAGCCCCGCATTCGCCGTCAGCCATTCTTTCCGCCGCTTCGAGCTTGAACGGAAGTAGCGTCTGTGCCAAAGTTCCCGGACGCCCCGTCTTTCCATGCGCCCCGTCTTCTTGCGGCTCCCGGCAGGAGTGGCTCCCGGCAATCTTGACGCTACCGGATCGTCCGCGTGGCGGGGCTTTCCAGCTGCCCTGCGAGGCCATCCGATCCCGGCGCGGAAGCTCGGGAAAGCAGGGATCTGCCGAGCCAGGGGGCTGGATTTGCCCGAAAGGGCAGAGTATATTATCCCGTTATACAAAAGCCTGTTTCGTAATGCGGAATCTCGGTCATGTCACGCGCCGGGAGGGCTGGGTATCAAACTAGGCGTTGCGGCTCAACAGGCTGGCAACGAAGACCAACCGGCCGCCACCTACAAACCTGCGCGGCCAAGACCGCAGTGGAAGGAGACAAAACCATGGCACAACTGCCCATCATTCCCAATCTCGAGGACAAAGATCCCCAGGAAACCCAGGAGTGGGTGGATGCCCTCGAAGCCGTGATCGAGAAGGAGGGCGCCGACCGGGCCCACTACCTGATCGAGGCCGTGATTGCCGAGGCCCGCGAAAAGGGCGCCGAGATTCCCTACAGCGCCAACACCGAATACATCAACACCATCCCCCCCGAACAGCAGCCCAGGTACCCGGGCGATCCGGACATGGAGATCAAGCTCCATTCCCACATCCGCTGGAATGCCATGGCGATGGTGGTGCGTGCCAACAAGCACACCAACGTGGGCGGCCACATCGCCTCCTTTGCTTCCGCTGCCACCCTCTACGACGTGGGCTTTTCCCATTTCTGGAAGGCGCCTTCCGCCCAGTCCGGCGGCGACCTGGTCTTTTTCCAGGGCCACTCGGTGCCGGGCGTCTATGCCCGGGCCTTCATGCTCGGCCGCCTGACCGAGGAACAGATGGACCACTTCCGCCAGGAAACCGGCGGCAAGGGCATCTCTTCCTACCCCCACCCCTGGCTGATGCCGGATTTCTGGCAGTTTCCCACCGTCTCCATGGGCCTCGGGCCCATCCAGGCCATCTACCAGGCCCGCTTCATGAAGTACCTGGCGAGCCGCGACCTGATCGATGCCGCCGATGCAAGCCAGCGCAAGGTCTGGGCCTTCCTGGGCGATGGCGAGACCGACGAGGTCGAATCCCTCGGCGCCATCGGCATGGCCGGCCGGGAGAAGCTCGACAACCTGATCTTCGTCATCAACTGCAACCTGCAGCGCCTCGATGGCCCGGTGCGCGGCAACGGCAAGATCATCCAGGAGCTCGAAGCGGAATTCCGCGGTTCCGGCTGGAACGTCATCAAGCTGATCTGGGGCACCCATTGGGACGCCCTGTTTGCGCGGGACAAGAAGGGCATCCTCAAAAAGCGCATGATGGAACTGTGCGACGGCGAGTACCAGACCTTCAAGGCCAAGAACGGCGCCTATGTGCGCGAACACTTTTTCAACACCCCGGAACTGCGCGAGCTGGTCGCGGACTGGACCGATGACGAAATCTGGCAACTGAACCGGGGCGGCCACGACATCTTCAAGATTTTCGCCGCCTACAACGCTGCCGTGAACCACCAGGGCCAGCCCACCCTGATCCTGGCCAAGACCATCAAGGGCTTCGGCATGGGCCAGTCCGGCGAGGCCATGAATACCAGCCACCAGCAGAAGAAGATGGACCTGGATTCCATCAAGGGTTTCCGCGACCGCTTCCACCTGCCGGTGCCCGACGACCAGCTGGAAAAGCTGCCCTACCTGAAATTTCCGGAAGATTCCGCCGAATACCAGTACATGATGGCGCGCCGCGTCGCCCTGGGGGGGTTCCTGCCCCAGCGCCGGCGCCGGGCCGAGCCCCTGGCGGTGCCGCCGTTGTCTGCTTTCGAGGCCCTGCTGAAGGCTTCCGGCGCCGGCCGTGAGCTGTCGACCACCATGGCCATCGTGCGCATCATGAACATGCTCCTGAAGGACAAGGCGATCGGCAAGCATGTGGTGCCCATCGTCCCGGACGAATCGCGCACCTTCGGTATGGAAGGCATGTTCCGCCAGTACGGCATCTGGAACCAGGAAGGCCAGAAATACGTGCCGGAAGACCATGACCAGCTGATGTTCTACAAGGAATCCAAGACCGGCCAGGTGCTCCAGGAAGGCATCAACGAAGCGGGCGCCATGAGCGACTGGATCGCCGCCGCCACTGCCTACTCGGTGCATAACGTGCAGATGATTCCCTTTTACATCTGCTATTCCATGTTCGGCCTGCAGCGCACCCTCGACCTCGCCTGGGCGGCGGGTGACCAGCGCGCCCGCGGCTTTTTGATCGGCGGCACCGCCGGCCGCACCACCCTGAACGGCGAAGGCTTGCAGCATGAGGACGGCCACAGCCTCATCCTGGCCCACCTGATTCCCAACTGCGTCAGCTACGACCCCACCTTCCAGTATGAAGTGGCGGTGATCGTCCAGGACGGCCTGCGCCGCATGAACCAGGAGCAGGAAGACGTTTATTACTACCTGACGGTAATGAACGAGAACTACGAGCATCCGGAAATGCCGGTCGGGGCCGAAGCCGACATCATCAAGGGCATGTACCAGTTCAAGAAGGGCCTGGCTTCCGATGCTCCGCGCGTGCAGCTCCTCGGTTCCGGCACCATCTTCCGCGAAGTCATCACCGCCGCCGAACTGCTCAGGAACGACTGGGGCGTGGAAGCCGACCTGTGGGGCTGCCCCGGCTTCAACGAACTGGCCCGCGACGGTCAGGACGCCAGCCGCTGGAACCTGCTCCATCCGCTCGACAAGCCGCGCCTCTCCCATGTGGAAAATTGCCTCAATGACACTCGTGGCCCGGTGATTGCCGCCACCGACTACATCCGTCTTTATGCCGAGCAGATCCGTCCCTTCATCCACCGCCGCTACGTCACCCTGGGTACCGACGGCTTCGGCCGCTCCGACACCCGGGAGAAGCTGCGCCACTTCTTCGAGGTGGACCGCCACTGGGTCACCGTGGCTGCCCTCAAGGCCCTGGCCGACGATGGCGTCATTGCCCGGGAGAAGGTGGCCGAAGCCATTGCCCGCTACGGCCTGGATGTGAACAAGCCCAACCCCATGACGGTTTGAGGGAGAGACGACCATGAGCCAACTGATTGAAGTGAAAGTGCCGGACATCGGTGATTTCGATGCGGTGCCCGTGATCGACCTGTTCGTGAAAGAGGGCGACAGCATCAAGGTGGATGACGCCATCTGCACCCTGGAATCCGACAAGGCCACCATGGACGTGCCCTCGACGGTTGCCGGGGTGGTGAAGGAAGTGCGGGTCAAGCTGGGCGACAAGGTCTCCGAAGGCACGGTGCTGATCAAGGTGGAAGCCGCGGGTGCTGCTGCCGCCGCGGCGGCGCCCGCCAGCGCCCCGGCAGCGGCTCCGGCTGCTGCTGCCCTTGTTCCTGTCCCTGTTCCTGTTCCTGTCCCGGCTGCCGCCCCAGCTGCCCCAGCCACTCCTGCCACCGCGGGTCTGATCGAGGTGAAGGTGCCGGACATCGGCGACTTCTCCGAGGTGCCGGTGATCGAAATCTTCGTCAAGCCGGGGGATACCGTGAAGGTGGATGACGCCCTGGTGACTCTGGAATCCGACAAGGCCACCATGGACGTGCCGTCCTCTGCCGCCGGAGTGGTCAAGGAAGTGAAGGTCAAGCTGGGCGACAAGGTTGCCGAAGGCACCGTGATCGTGGTGCTGGAAGGCGCTGCCTCGACTGGGGTGCCGGCGAGTG
>NZ_JBASOH010000006.1:0-22379 GCF_049658005.1 Azovibrio sp.
CTACCTGCCGCCCTATAGCCCCGAACTGAACCTGATCGAAATCGTCTGGAAGCAAGCCAAATACCACTGGCGCGAGTTCGCCACTTGGTCGAAAGACACCTTCCGCGCCAAGGTCAGCGAACTCCTAGATGGCTTCGGGACTAAATTTCAAATCGGTTTCGCATGAATACTTAGCACACTACAACCTCGACATGGTGCTGGCCTTGGGCTACCGGGTACGTAGCCAGGCGGGCGTTCGCTACCGGAAGTGGGCAAGTGCCCAATTGAAAGAATACCTCGTCAAAGGCTTCGTGCTCGACGATGAGCACCTGAAAAACCCCGGCCAGGCACGAGACTACTTCGATGAACTGACCCGCCGCCTTCAGGATATCCGCACCAGCGAGCGTCGTTTTTATCAGAAAATCACCGACATCTACGCGACCAGCGTCGATTACGACTCGACCGCTACCATCCGGGTGTGAGAACACGGATTCAGGGTATATGAAATCCGAATCGACGGTGCCATAATTTCCGGATGAATACACGCCTCCTCTCCCTATTCGCCGCCGCCGTCCTGACTCTGCCCGCATCAGCCCAGGTCTATAAATGCAAGACGCCAACCGGCGGAACGCTGGTGTCTGACCGGCCCTGTGATGGGGCCAACAAGACGGTGGACGTTCGCCGGTCTGAGCCGGTTACCCTGGAGCAACAGATGCAGGCCGCCGAGGTGCAACAGCGCCGGCGCCAGCAGTTGGGGCAGATGGAGGCCGAGGAGTCCGCGCACCGGGCACGACTGGCGGAGCGAGAAGCGCAACGCGCCCCGGAGATTTCGCCCGAAATGGCCCGGCGCCGTCAGCAGCTTTGTGATGAGGCCAGCACCCCGATGAAAGGCTCTCAGGGTGGATTGACCGCTTCCCAGCGCTCAGTTCTCGCCAGTTGCGCCGGATTGAATGTCCCTGCCCCCGCCCCTGCTTCCATCCCCATCCCCGTCCCCATCATGCCTTCCGCTGCCCTGCCGCCTCCCCCTCCGAGCGTCATTACAAGCTGCGATCCAGGCGGGTGCTCGGACTCCAACGGGAATCGCTACAACGGAACAGCCGGCCAGGGGGCGTTTCACCGACAAGACGGCCGTTTCTGCCTGCACGTCGGCGACCAGATGCAGTGCAATTAAGCCTTTCCTCGCCTGGGCCGACATTTTCCGGAATCACGCCGACGACCCTGTACGTGGCCATCCGGCGGGAGGAAGCCAAGGGGCGATGGAAGCCTGCCCCTGTTGCGGCTCAACGGTGCCGACGGAGCGGATCAACCGGGCCGTGCTGAGGGTCACGAAGTAGCCTGTCCTGTCATCCATGATTGGCATGGCGGTAAGTCATGATTCACGTCATCCCATGTTCGATGATCATCCAGAGCGACGAATTCAAAGCATGGCACGATGACCTGCGCGACAATGTCGCCCGCGCCCGGATCGCGGCCCGAATCCGGCTTGCCGAGCACGGCAACCTAGGCGACATCGCCCGTGCACGCGGCATGAGCCAGCTCGCCCGAGAAACGGGCCTGTCCCGCGAACGGCTGTATCAGGCCCTGTCGGCCAAGGGCAGCCCGGAGTTCGGCACTATCATGAAGGTAATCCGCGCCTTGGGCCTGACGCTGCACGTGGAAATCGCTCGCGCTTGAGTACCCGAAAAACTCGTACCCGCTGCTGTACCCGTTGAAAACCGTATTGGCACAAGGCCTTGTTTCATGTGGGTTTCAGTTGGGCACTATCAGGTGCATCCCTGCCAGGGCGTCTGCTGCGCCGAGGTTCTGAAACCGGCCAGGGGGGCGTCGGGCAGGCGAGCCAGGGTCTTGCCGAGGGCGGTGGGCACTCGGGCCAGGGCAGGCGGGTTGGCAGGGCGCGATTGCGTGACTTGCCGGGGCTGGCCATAATGCTTCGCCAACGGCCGGCGGACTGGCGCGGACCATGGCGCCGCATGGCGCCCTTGCCGGGGCCAGCCTTGCAAGGCGCAAGATTTTCACCACCCACTCCAAAACGAGGCAAGACATGACGCAAGATAAGCTACCGCGATTCGATGCCGCACAGGGCCTGCGCTATCGCAAGCTCGGCAACTCGGGCCTGTTCGTCTCCGAACTGTGCCTGGGGGCCATGACCTTCGGTGGCGACGAGGGTATCTGGAGCCTGATCGGCAATTTGCAGCAGGAACAGGCCGACGAGCTGGTCCGAATCGCTCTTGAGGCCGGCATCAACTTCATCGATACCGCCAACATCTATGGCTATGGGGCCAGCGAGCGCATCGTCGGCCAGGCGCTCAAGAACCTCGGTGTGCGCCGCGAGGACATCGTGCTGGCCACCAAGGTGCTGGGGCCGATGGGCGAGGGCCCCAATGACCGCGGCGCCTCGCGCGGCCATATCCTGGCCCAGTGCAAGGCGAGCCTTGCCCGCCTGCAAACCGACTACATCGACCTCTACCAGATCCACGGCTTCGACCCAGCAACCCCGATCGAAGAAACCCTGGAGGCCTTGAACACCCTGGTGCAACAGGGCCATGTGCGCTATGTGGGGCTCTCCAACTGGGCCGCCTGGCAGGTGATGAAGGCGATCGGCATCACCCAGGCGCGCCACTTGTGCCCGATCACCTCGCTGCAGGCCTATTACACCCTGGTCGGTCGGGATCTGGAGCGGGATGTCGTTCCGATGCTCGAATCCGAAAAGCTCGGGCTGATGGTGTGGAGCCCGCTTGCCGGCGGCTATCTCTCCGGCAAATACGAAGGGCCGAACGTGTCCGAAGAAAACCGCCGCGCCCGCTTCGACTTTCCGCCCGTCAACCGGGAACGGGGCAGCCAGGTCATCGAGGTCATGCGCGGTATTGCTGCCGGCAAGCAAGTCGATGGCCAGCCCGTCAGCGTGGCCCAGATTGCCCTGGCGTGGCTGCTGCACCAAAAAGCCGTGACCAGCATCATCCTCGGCGCCAAGCGCCCCGAGCAGCTCAAGGACAATATCCGCGCCGCCCAGGTGCGCCTGTCGGCCGACGAACTCGCGGCCCTGGATGAGGCGAGCCGCCTGCCGCAGGAGTATCCGGGCTGGCAGCTCAAAAGGATGGCGCAGTATCGGGATCACATGAAGGCTTGATGCCCGTCCTGGGCCTTGCTCGGCTTTGTGCTCCGCTCTGCGGCCTGCCCGGCGCAGCCCCTTGTTCGCAGTCCCTTGTTCGCAGTCCCTTGTTTTTGAAACCCCGGCGCTTGAAGCTCACCCGCCTTCGATCGCCCATTCCTGACTGGAGGTGCTGATGTCGACCGATCCGCAAAACCTCGCCCTGACCGAACACCATGGCGTCTACCCGGCCATCGACCCGGCCTCGACCTTGAAAGGCAGCGCCGCCGGCAAGGTCCTCTTCATCACCGGCGCCTCACGCGGCATCGGCCGGGCCACGGCCTTGGCCTTTGCCGAGGCGGGCGCCAAGGCCGTCTATCTGACCGCCCGCTCACCTGCCGAACTCGAAGCGACGCGCGACCTCGTCCGGCAGGCGAATCCGCAGACCCAGTGCGCGTTTTCGCTCTGCGACGTGACGCGGGCGGAACAGGTCGAAGCGGCGGTGGCCGATTGCGTGCAGACATTCGGCGCCATCGACGTGGCCGATGCCAATGCCGGCTACCTGGCCCAGTGGACGAAGATCGGCGAGTCCGATCCGGCGAATTGGTGGCACACCTGGGAAGTGAATGTGCGCGGTGCCTACCACGTCATCCGCTTTTGCCTGCCGCACCTGATCGCCTCGGCCAGGAAATGGGCCGCCCAGGGCTCAAGCGGCGGCCACTTGATTCTGCTCTCCTCGATCGGCGCCCAGCGCCTGGCCCCGACCGCCTCGGACTATCAGACTTCGAAGCACGCGATCAACCGGCTGTGCGAATTCGTCCAGGTCGACCACGGCCAGGACGGCATCAAGTGTTTTGCCATCCATCCCGGCGGGGTGGCCACCGAACTCGGGCGGAATATGCCCAAGGACCGGCATGTGTACCTCACCGACAGCCCGGATCTCGCTGCCGGCTTCATCGTCTGGCTCGCCGCCGGCAAGGCGGATTGGGCCGCCGGGCGTTATCTGAGCGCCAATTGGGATGTGCAGGAGCTCACCGCGCAGAAGGACGAGATCCTGCGCAACGATCTCTTGGTGAACCGCCTGCGCACCCAGGTGTGACTGGGGCCGTGCCGTCCCGGGCTGCCGGTGTTCGAGGTCATGGCGGCCCGGCGTTCGCGCGCTTGCTATCCAGTCGTTATAAAATCCGCAAAAGCCAGAACCGGGCTGCCTGCCTCCGCGGCTTGCCCCGGGAGCTGCAGAAAGGGCCGCGGCTGGCGCATTCCGGTTGTTCTACAATGATGAAAGCATATCCAATGATGAAGACGACACTGCGGCGCACGGCCGTTGCCTGCTTGCTGGCCACACTGGGGGTGGCGAATCATGCTGTCCATGCGGATGAGTTCGGGGTGGCGGCGGGGGGCATGGATGGGTATCACAGCCTGTCCCTGAATTACCAGAAGGCGCCCTTCTGGGAGGGGACTCTGGCCGGGCATCCCGTCGATGTCAGCCTGGAATACTCGATCGGGGCGGTGCGGGCCCCGGATGATGGCGACTCGTCCCGCACGCTGGGGCGGATCGGCCTGACGCCTTTCGCCCGGTGGCGGTTTGCCTCGAACACCGGGATCGAATTCGGCATTGGCGCGAACGTGTTTTCGGGGACCCATCTTGGCGACAAGGAAATCTCGACGGCATTCCAGTTCAGCAGTGCGCTTGGCCTGTTCCATCGCCTGGAGGGTTCGCCTTGGGGGCTCGGGCTGCGTCTGACGCACTACTCCAATGCCGGCATCAAGGACCCCAATCCTGGCCAGAACTATTTACAACTGCGCGCCAGCTACGTTTTTCCCTGAGTTTTTCCCTGAGTTTGCCCCTGAGTTTGCCCCTGAGTTTGCCTTGTACACAGGGGCGAGGCCGGGTCCCCGCTTTTGAATCCGGAGTGACCATGAACTATCCTGCCCCCTCCTTCGAGGCCAAGATCTGCCCGCCGGAGCAACTGACGGCCCGGGCCGCCTTGCTGCCCCGGCCGCGGGTATTTACCAATGGCTGCTTCGACATCCTGCACCGCGGTCATGCCACCTATCTGGCCCAGGCCCGCGCCCTGGGGGCGAGCCTGATCGTGGCGCTCAATTCCGATGCCTCGGTGCGGCGCCAGGGCAAGGGGGAAGCGCGGCCCATCAACGCCCTGGAAGACCGGCTGGCGGTGATGGCGGCCCTGGAATGCGTCAGCCTCGTGACCTGGTTCGAGGCGGACACCCCCCTCGACGCCATCCTCGCCTGCCGGCCGGAGGTGCTGGTCAAGGGCGGCGACTGGCCGGTCGAGCGCATCGTCGGGGCCGCCGAGGTGCGTAGCTGGGGAGGGACGGTGCATTCCATTCCCTTCCTCCACCAGAAGTCCACCACCGCCCTCCTGGAAAAAATCCGCCGGCTTTAAGCGGCCGCCGTGCGGCGCGCCATGATCTGCCGCGCCAGCCTCTCCAGGGCGGCGGGCGAGAGATCGTCCGTATCGACATTGCCGAGACTGGGCGGATATTCGAAACTTGCCTGGCGGGAACGGCGGTACAGCGGGTCGTAATGGCGTTCCAGCAGTTCGGCCACCAGGACCTCCCAGTTGCGCGCCTGGGCCAGGGCTTGCCAGTGTTGCACCAACTCCCGGCCCAGATGGCCCTGCAGACCCTGCAGTCTTTCCTGGAGCCATTCCGGATGCTGCAGGAAGTAATCGTAATCCTGGCGCAGAAAGGCGATCCGGGCGGGCAGGCTGGCGCGGATTTCGACGCAGCGGCCCTGGCGCATGCGCTGGATCAGGGCGTCCGGCAGGTGCAGCCGGCCGATGCGGCGGCTTTCCGCCTCCACGAACACCGGGCGATCCGGGTCCAGGGCGGCCAGGACCTGCCACAACCGGCTCTCGAAGCTGCGCGGCGAGGGTTGCGGAGCATCGGGCAGACCGCCCAGTACCGAACCCTTGTGCATGGCCAGTTCCTCCAGGTCCAGCACCTGCCCGCCCAGGCGGGCGATGCTCTGGAGGATGCGGGTCTTGGCGCTGCCGGTGGCACCGCACAGGACATGAAAGTGGAGCGCCCGGGGCAAGGCATCCAGTTGTTCCAGCACCTGCCGGCGCCAGGCCTTGTAGCCGCCTTCGAGCCGGTCCGCCTGCCAGCCGATCTGGCGCAGGATGATCTGCATCGCGCCGCTACGCTGGCCGCCCCGCCAGCAATAGATGAGCGCTCGCCAGTGCGGGGGTTTGTCGGCCAGGGTTTCCTGCAGGTGCCGGGCGATGTTGATGGCGATCAGGGCGGCCCCCACTTTCTTCGCTGCGAAGGGCGAGACCTGCTTGTAGAGGGTGCCCACCCGCACCCGCTCCGCGTCGCTGAGCACCGGCAGGTTGATGGCGCCGGGGATGTGGTCGTCGGCAAACTCGGCCGGGGTGCGGACATCGATGATTTCCGGGTAGTCGGAAAGTTGTGCTACGGTGGCAAGCCCGGATGATTTCATGGTGGCGGAGCTGGGATCGAGGCCGCCATTTTACGGCCAGCCGCTGTTTCCATTTCAGATACCTGCAAGATGAACCCGATCAAACTGACTTCCTTTGCCCACGGCGGCGGCTGCGGCTGCAAGATCGCCCCCGCCATCTTGTCCCGCATCCTTGCCGCCACCCCGGCCGCCGTGCTTCCACCGCAGCTGCTGGTGGGCAGCGAATCTTCCGACGACGCGGCGGTGTACCGGCTCAATGACAGCCAGGCCCTGGTGGCCACCACCGACTTCTTCACCCCCATCGTCGATGACCCCGGCGATTTCGGCCGCATCGCCGCGACCAACGCCCTTTCCGACATCTATGCCATGGGCGGCACCCCGATCCTGGCCCTCGCCATCGTCGGTATGCCGCTCGACAAACTGCCCCTGGACGTGATCGAGCAGATCCTCGCCGGGGGCGCCTCGGTCTGCCAGGCGGCGGGCATTCCCATCGCCGGGGGACACTCCATCGACGTGCTGGAGCCCATTTACGGCCTGGTCGCCCTGGGCCTCGTGCATCCCGATCGGGTCAAGACGAATAGCGCCGCCCGGGCCGGGGACCTGTTGATCCTGGGCAAACCCCTGGGCATCGGCATTCTCTCCGCCGCCTTGAAGCAGGGGAAACTTTCGCCGGCCGGCTACGCCGAGATGCGGGCGCTCACCACCCAGCTCAACCGGGTGGGCAGCATCCTGGGCGAGATGGCGGCCGTGCATGCCATGACCGATGTCACCGGCTTCGGCCTGGCCGGCCACCTGCTGGAAATCTGCCGCGGCTCGCAGTTGGCGGCGGAGCTGCGTTTTGCCGACCTGCCCCTGATCGAAGAAGCCGTGGCCCATGTGCAGGCGGGCGTGGCCACCGGGGCTTCGAGCCGCAACTGGACGGGCTATGGACATGAACTGGCGCTGGCGCCGGAGATCGCGGATTGGCAGCAAAAACTGCTCACCGACCCGCAGACTTCCGGCGGCCTTTTGGTAGCCTGCGCGCCCGAGGCGGCAGATGCGGTGTTAAGGCTGTTCCAGCAGCAGGGTTTTGCCCGGGCGGCCGTCGTGGGGCGGTTGAAAGAACAAAGCGCGGGAGCCGCCCGGCTGCAGGTGAGCTGATCCGGCCGGGGCGGCTTAGTGGTGCTGCCCCGGCACCACGGCGGCGACCCGTTTTTCCCTC
Organism: Azovibrio sp.; assembly: GCF_049658005.1. NCBI lineage: Bacteria > Pseudomonadati > Pseudomonadota > Betaproteobacteria > Rhodocyclales > Rhodocyclaceae > Azovibrio > Azovibrio sp. Next base: position 7,714 of record NZ_JBASOH010000006.1, read on the forward strand.
TTTTCATCCACTGCTTGCAGGGCCGATCGTGCTCGTTTCTTCAAATCATGGCGGCGACGAATCGTGCCGTCATCCCGCCGCCAGCGCCTCTCCGCCTCCGGCATCAGCAGCAAGGTCAGCGGCTAGCCTGCCCGCCACCTTGGTCATTTCTCATGTCGTCAGTTCGATACGCAGGTGCTTGCCCAGCGCTTTTGCGGCACGGGTGAGGGTCGTTAGCGTCAGGCTGGTATCGGTCTCATCCAGCAATCGGTTCAGCGCCGCCCGGCTGGTCTGCATCTTCTCAGCCAGTGCGGTCTTGGTCAGGTGCTGGGCTTTCATCTCTTGCGCGATCTGCCAGGCAACGACCCGCTTGATCGCTACGGCGGTGGTTTCTTCCAGTACCGCTTCTTCATCCAGGAAGTCATCGAAGCTGCTGCCGATGTGCTTGTTCATGAGGCGCTCCTGAGTTGTTGCAGACGCCGCTTGGCGACGTCGAGTTCTTCGGGGGGTGTGGCTTGGGACTTCTTGATGAAGCCGTGCAGTAACACCATCGTGTGGCCGACCACGGTGAACAGGACCCGGGCGATCCGGTCCATGAGGTGAATGCGGACCTCCCACAAGTCTTTGGCCAGTTTACGGACCAAGGGCATGCCCAGCGGCCAGCCGAACTGTACCGTCTTGATGTCGGCTCCGATCGCGCGCCGCTCGCTGGCCGGTAACGTCTTCAGCCATTCCCGCACAGGCTCATTGCCGCTGTCGGTGGCGAAGAAGCGGATATCCAGGATGGGCATGTTCATGCCTGTAAATGTACCAATGTTGGTACGTAAAAGCAATGAATGAACCTATTTCCAGCAGTTTTCACGCCAATGCCAGCCGACACCGTGCCCTGTCCCCTGGATACCTCGAGAAGATCGAAGCCCAGCTCAAGGCGGAAGTCCAGGAGATGCTGAGGCTGGCCGAAGCGGCCGACCAGTCTTCTGTTTCCGATGGGGTCAGCCTGCCCGACGAGATCAAGCGGCAGGAGGATCGGCTGGCCGCCATTGCCGCCATTGCCGCCGATGGTCGAGAAGGTGCGGGCATCACCGGCGGGGCTCAACCAACCGGAAATCCTGCGGGTCGACAGCGGCTACTTCAGCGAGAAGAACGTCGCGACCTGCGAGGTCGCCAAGATCACCCCGCTGATCGCGATGGGGCGCGAAGTACATCATCCGGATTGGCGGGAGCGCTTCGAAGAACCGGCACCGCTCACCGAGCTGGCCTGTCACGTCGAACAGATGCGGCACGCGCTCAAAACCAAGGCAGGACGTGCGCTCTATGCGCTACGCAAGCAGACCGTGGAACCGGTGTTCGGCATCATCAAGTCGGTGATGGGCTTTCGCCAATTCCTGTTGCGTGGCCTGGAAAATGTTCAGACCGAATGGACACTGGTGTACCTGGCGTGGAATTTGAAACGCATGGCCGCATTGCGTCCGCAGTAGCAGGAAATGCAGGAATTCGTGCGTCCATCGCCAGATTCCGCCACTTTCGAGCCGTTTCAGCCAGATTCCAGCCAGATTCCAGCCAGATTCCAGCCAGATTCCAGCGATTTCGTCGCCTCAAGCCCGACAGGCTGCTAGCCAAACCGGAAACCCAAGCCGGTCAACGAGTTACGGGAGGTTTGGTGGGCAGTTTCGGCACCGCCCCGCCACTTTCCCACCGTCAGTGGGGCAAAACCAGCTCCGAAAGTGGCCATCGGGGCATGAAAGCCAACAGGATTCGCCCGGTTGGGTCACCCACCCACTTCCCACCCCGCCGACGGATTGCTCCACCAAGATGGGTGAATCCGGCCGGTTAGCGGCCGGACATCGGACTTGCCAAGGCTGTGCGGTTGCGCGAAGTTAGCAAATTCGCTAACATTCAAGGCATGAACTGGACTGAAACCCCCGCCCGGGAATTGAAGACAGCCCGCAAGCGACTCAAGGAGGTCAAACATGCATAGTGAGCAATTCAAGCCGGTTCGCCTGGACACCAAGGCAGAGTTGGCACGCGCCATGCAGCGGCCGGGATTCAAGGCCGCATGGGAGGGATTGGAAGAGGAGTACGCCGCACTCAACGAGTTGCTGCAGGCCCGCAAGCAGGCGGGTCTGACCCAGGAGGAAGTCGCTGCTCGCATGGGCACGACCAAGAGCGCCGTGTCGCGCCTGGAAGCCTCGATCCGCAGCGAAAGCCATTCCCCCTCGTTCGCCACGCTGCGCAAGTACGCGCACGCCTGCGGCAAGCGTCTGGTGATCAAGATGGTCTGACCGACGCAAACCACGCCACCAAAACGTGGCCGTCACCCCGCCCGGGTGACGGCCATTTCGCAGGTTTTCAGTAGCGGGTTGGCGATGACTGCTTAACGTGGCGTCAGGTTGATTGCCTTTGACGGCCAGGAGATAGTCGGCGCCCTTGGCCTCGATTGGCTCAGCACGATTGGCTCAGCACGATTGGCTCAGCACGATTGGCTCAGCGATGGCGCGCTGAGGCTGTTCCAGCAGCAGGGTTTTGCCCGGGCGGTCGTCGTGGGGCGGTTGAAAGAACAAAGCGCGGGAGCCGCCCGGCTGCAGGTGAGCTGATCCGGCCGGGGCTTCAATCGTCCTGCCCCAGCACCACGGCGGCGACCAGTTGGTGCAGCAGGCTGACCAACTGGTCGCGGTTGCTGCGCAGTTGTTGGGCGTACTGCTCGGCGCTGGCCCGGTCATTGCGTTGCAGGGCGGCGATCATGGCCTGGCTGGACTGGTGTACCTGCCGATGGACGCTTGCGATGGCGATGAAGCTGGGGTTGGTGGCGTAGGGCGGCGTGTGTCGGTTGTTCTCGTACCAGCGGCCAAAGTTACAGTCATTTTCGTTGAGCGGCGGAAGGTGCGGCTGGCTGCCTGCCGGGCTCTGGAGCAGGGCCAGGACCTGGTCTGCCCAATGCCGGTGTTCCACTTCCATGAGCAGCAGGGGCAGGTGGGCGCGTTCCAGTTCCAGGCTGGCAGCTGTGGTCCAGGTCGGGTCCGGTTGCCAGTCGCGCACCCAGTCTGGCACGGCAGCGGCGGGCATGGGGCGGGCAATGCCGTAGCCCTGGGCCAGGTCGCAGCCCATGTGCAAGAGCATGATGCCGTGCGAGGTGCTCTCGACCCCTTCGGCGATGACCTGGCGGCGAAACACCTGGGCGAGGCCCACCACCCCTTCGACGATGGCCAGGTCTTCCGGATCGTGCAGCATGTCGCGCACGAAGCTTTGGTCCACCTTGAGCACGTCGGCGGGCAGGCGGCGCAGGTAGGAGAGCGAAGAGTAGCCGGTGCCGAAGTCGTCCAGGGCGATGCCCAGACCGAGTTGGCGGCAGGTGCCGAGCACCTGGGCCACTTCGTTGATGTCGGACAGGGCGGCGGATTCGAGCAGTTCGATTTCGAGTGCGCCTTTGGGCAGGGCGGGATAGGCCCGTAGCTGGGTGCTGAGATAGGGCAGGAATCCCGGTGAGAGCAGGTGCGGGCTGGCGATGTTGATGCTGACCGCCAGTTCCAGCTCCAGCTTGCGCCAGTCGCTGATCTGGGCCAGGGCGGTGACGATGACCCATTCGCCGATCTGGAGTTCCAGGTCGGTGTTTTCCACCAGGGGCAGGAACTCGCCGGGGGAGAGCAGGCCCCGTTCCGGATGGTTCCAGCGGATCAGGGCTTCCATGCCCAGTACCCGGCCCCGGCGCATGTCCACCTTGGGCTGGTAGTAGAGGCAGAACTCATCTTGTTCGAGGCCGCGGCGGATGCGCAGCAGGTTTTCCTGGCGGCGGCTGGATTCCAGCGCTTCTTCGATTTCAAACACGTGGAAACGATTGCGCCCGGCCTGCTTGGCCTGGTACATGGCCTGGTCGGCGTGACGTAGCAGCGCGTCCGGCTCCGAGTCGTCGTCGGGGAAAAAGGTCACGCCGATGCTGGCGGAAAGGGTGACGCTGACCTCGGCCAGGTGGCAGGGTTCGGCCAGTTGCTGCAGTATCTGCGCCAGGGTTTCCAGGTAGTCCTGGCGCTCGGCGCTGCCGCCCAGCACCATGGCGAACTCGTCGCCGCCCAGGCGGGCCACGGTGTCGGTCTCCCGCAGCGCCGAGAGCAGGCGGCGGCCGATGCGGGTCAGCAGCATGTCCCCGACATTGTGGCCATAGGTGTCATTGATGGGCTTGAAGCCGTCCAGGTCGAGATAGGCAACGGCGATCCGGGTATGTTCCTGGCGCGCCTGCGCCATGGCCATTTGCAGCCGGTCCGCCAGCAGGGTCCGGTTGGGCAGGTTGGTCAGGGGGTCGTAGTGGGCCAGCCGTTCGATTTTCTGCTGCTGCCGCTTGATGTCGGAAATGTCGGTGAACACGGCGATGTAGTGGGTGATGGTGCCTCGCTCGTCGGCCACGGCGGAGATGGAGAGCAGCTCCGGATAGGTTTCGCCGTTCTTGCGCTTGTTCCAGATTTCGCCCTGCCAGGTCCCTTCCCGCGCCAGGGCTTCCCACATGGTGGCGTAGAACACCGAGGGGTGGAGGCCCGAGCTGAGGATGCGGGGCGTCTGGCCCACGGCCTCGTCGTGGCTGAAGCCGGTGATGTGGCAGAAGCTGGGGTTCACTTCCAGGATGACGCCCTGGGTGTCGGTCAGGACGATGCCTTCCTGGGCATTGTCGAAGACGCTGGCGAGCAGGCGCAGGCGGTTTTCCTGGGACATGCGATTGCTGTCGTCCAGCAGGTAGCCGCGCATCCGGGTGATCGCTCCTTGCTCATCCGGCTCGGTGATGGTGATGTCGTTGATCCAGCGGATCTGTCCCTGGTCATCGCGGATGCGGTAGGTCTGCTGCCACTGGCTGCGGCCCTGGCGCAGGTAGTCGTGCACTTCGGCGTTGATCCGGGGCAGGTCTTCCGCCAGGATCAGGTCGCAGTAACGAAAGCCGGGCTGATGTAGCCGCTTTGCATCCACCCCCAGCACCCGGCTGGCCGAATCCGAGGCATGAAGAATCGGCCAGCCTTCGCTTGCCAGCCAGGTCATCACCACCACGGGGCCGCTGGAGAAAAGCCGCTGTTCGCCTTCGAGTTCGCGCAGATAGGCCTGGTTGTGGCGCATCTGTTCCTTTAGTTGCAGGTTGAGGCGGCTCATGCGCCAGAGCAGCAGGGCGAGGATGGCCAGGGCCAGGCCGACGGTAGTGAGCAGCCAGAGACTGTAATGTTTCCAGAGGTCGCCCAGGGTCAGGCGGTGCTGGTCGTAGGGCGGCAGTTCCAGGTCTTCCAGCAATTCCCGCAGGGGTTCGTAATCGCCGGACAGGGTCCAGCCCCGGTAGTGGGCGGCCAGCGCCGCGGGATGGTCGGCAGGCTGGGCCAAGAGGGCGCGGGCCACGGCTTTTTGCAGGGCTTCGGGCACCTGGGCGCGGGCGGCGAAGGGCCATTCCGGGTAGAGCCGGGTGGAGAGGGCCAGGGGAAAGCCGGGTTCCTGACGTGGGGCCAGCACCTTCAGTTGTCCGGGTTTCAACTTGCCTTCTTGCAGCATGGTTTCGAGCAGCCCGGTGCGCACGAAGGCGGCGTCGGCCCGGCCTTCCAGGAGGGCGGCGATGGCGCGGTCCTGGGGCGGGCCGGTAAAGAACAGCCGGGCCTCATGGTGGATGTCGATGCCGGCTTTGAGGAGCAGATGGGCCTGGGCCTGGTAGGCGCCCAGCGAGCCGATGTCGACGGCGGCCAGGCGCTTACCCTTCAGGTCGGCCAGACGGTTCAGGTCGGTGCGCCGGGCGTCCACCAGGATGACGCCGCCGAAGCGGCCGCCGGCTTCGCCCGGACCTACCAGGGTGGCCAGGCGGGTCATCGGTTCGCGCTGGTGCAGTTCGATGTAGAAGGTGGGCTGGACCACGACGAAATCCGGGTTCAGGCCGGCGAAATCCTGCTGCAGCTCGGGCAGGCTCAGGGCCACGACCCGGAAGCGCTGGCCGGGAATGACCTGGTTCAGATAGTCGGCAGTCGGCTGCCAGCGCCGCTCGGTCTCGGCCTTGTCCCGGAAGGCCAGGACGGCGATCAGCGCTACATCGGACGCCAGGGCCGGCAGGGCGGTCGCCAGGGTCAGCAGCAGGCAGGAGAGGATATGCCGCAGTCCCATGCTGGCCTCAGGCGGTTCCCAGAGGGGGGCTGTTTTCCAGGGCATCGAGCAGGGCATCCTCATTGGCCATGGCGTCCTCCAGTGCGCAAAGCCGTATCTGGGGCTGGGCGCCGACGGGTTCGCACTGCTTTTTCACCAGGGCGGCCATGCGCTGGGCGGCGACCAGGGCCTGGGAGGCCGGGGTGGCGGGGCAGGTGATGAGGAAGCTGCGATCCCCGTAACGGCAGATGCGGTCGGCAGGACGCAGCCCGGCGCTCAGCATCTGGGCGATCTGGATGAGCAGCTTGTCCCCGGCCATCCGCCCCAGCCGGTGGTTGATCGGCCCCAGGGAGGGCAGGGTGATCAGGATGCAGTGCAGGGGCTTTTGCGCCTGCCGGGCCTGGCTCACGGCCTGGTGCAGCAGGGCGATGCCTTGCTGGCGGTGGGGCAGGCCGGTGAGGGGGTCGCTGTGCGCCATGTCCTGCAGGCGGCGGTGGGTGGCGGCGAAGTCGGCGGCGCAGCACTGGAAGTTGATCCGGTCCCGCTCGATCTCATTGCGCAGGGTGATGACGCGCCGGGCGGCGCGCAGCCGGGCGGCGAGCACCCGGGGTTTGAGCGGCTTGGTGATGAAGTCGTCCACCCCGGCGGCGAAGGCCTCGACCAGCTTGTCGTCGTCGGAGAGTTGGGTGAGCAGCAGGATGAACAGGGTCTTGCCGGTCTCGGTCTGGCGCAGGCGGCGGGTCAGTTCCAGGCCGTCGATGCCGGGCATCAGCCAGTCGGATACCACGATGTCGAAGGGCTGGCGAGTGGCGATTTCCAGGGCGATGGCCCCATCGGGCGCCGCGCTGACCTCGAAACCGAGTTGTTCCAGCAGCGCACGCAGGAAGTCGCGCAGGCTGCCCTCGTCATCGACCACCAGGGCTCGCAGTTTTTCCTTGTCGCCGGTTTCCAGCATGGGGTCGCCGCCGCTCGGGTTGAGGGCGGGGGGCTGGGCCATCTGCGCGAAGGGCGGGAGGTTGCCGGCGGGCACCGCGAACAGTGCGGCCCAGTCCTGCCAGTCGGCCACGACCCGGTCCACCAGATCCGGCAGGCCTTCGGGACTCATCGACAGGCGGGCGCCCTGCATCAACAGCCCGGCTACCAGGCCGCGCCGCCCGGATTCTTCCGTCTGACAGACTTCGACGATGGCCGAGGCCAGGTGGATGGCATGGAGCAGACTCCAGGCGCGGCAGCCTTCCCGGAACGGGGCCGCCTCGGGCTGATCCAGCCAGGCCACCGGGTCGGTCAGCACCGGAGGCAGCCCCCAGTCCGCCAGCATGGCGCTGGAGAGCTCGCTGCGGGTCTGGCCGAACAGGGATTTTTCCTGGGCGGCGCGGGCGTCGGCCGGGAGTGTCAGGATAAGCCCGTAGCTTTCCGGCATGCCGCTGGCCAGGGCCAGGTCGCCGATCCTGGCCAGGAGCCCCAGGCTGAAGGCTTCTTCCACGGGAATGACCCGTATTTCCTGACAGATGGCTTGCAAGGCCAGCCCCCGGAGCAGGGCGCCGGACCAGTAACGCGGATAGTCGAAGGCCTGGCAGGGCCCCTGGCGATGGTCGCTGAGCAGGCAGAAACCCAGAGCCAGGCCGCGCACGGCAGAAAAGCCCAGCAGCCGTATTGCATCGCGCAGGGCGACCACCGGCCGCTGACCCACGGGGCGCATCGCATTGGCCGCCTTGAGGAGCCGGCCGGTCAGCACCGGGTCGGCTGAAATGGCGTGGGCCAGGGCATCGAGACTGGAGTTTTCCTGCTGGGTCAGGCGCAGCACTTCCAGGGCCGGTCCCCGAGGGGAGGGAAGCTTGTCTTCGGCCTGAAGTCGCTGGTGCAGTGAGGTGTGATGGGTCATGTGGGGTTCCCTGGCCGCCATCTTACCAAAGTGGGGGAAGGGTTGCCTCACGGGGGCAGCGCAAGATGGGCGGGAATGTGGGCGGGAATGCCGCGTTTCCCTACCCAAAAAGGGCGGTTTTCGACGATAATCCAGCCCTTTCCATCGCCCGGCTACAGGTTTTTCATGAGCGCTAGTTCCCTGCAGGTTTCCTTCAATCCCTTGACGGGCGCCATCCGCGCCCTGGCCATGGACGCGGTGCAAAAGGCCAATTCCGGCCACCCGGGCGCCCCCATGGGCATGGCGGAAATCGCCGAGGTGCTGTGGCGCCGCCACCTGAAGCACAATCCGGCCAACCCCCAGTGGGCCGACCGGGACCGCTTCGTGCTCTCCAACGGCCACGGCTCGATGTTGCTCTATGCGCTGTTGCACCTCACGGGCTACGCCGTTTCCATCGACGACCTCAAGAATTTTCGCCAGTTCGGCTCGCCCACCCCGGGCCACCCGGAAGTCGGCCATACCCCAGGGGTCGAGACCACCACCGGGCCGCTCGGCCAGGGTATCGGCAACGCCGTGGGCTTTGCCCTGGCCGAGAAGGTGCTGGCCGCCGAGTTCAATCGCCCCGGCCACACGGTGGTCGACCATTACACCTATGTCTTCCTGGGCGATGGCTGCCTGATGGAAGGGATCTCCCACGAGGTCTGCTCCCTCGCCGGCACCCTGGGTCTGGGCAAGCTGATTGCTTTTTACGACGATAACGGCATCTCCATCGATGGGGAGGTGCAAGGCTGGTTTACCGACGCTACCCCGAAGCGTTTCGAATCCTACGGCTGGCAGGTGATCCCCGCCGTAAACGGTCATGATGCCGCCGCCGTGGAAGCCGCCCTCAAGGCCGCCCAGGCCGAGACCGACAGGCCCACCCTGATCTGCTGCAAGACCGTGATCGGCATGGGGGCCCCCAACAAGGCCGGCAGCCACGATTGCCACGGCGCGCCCCTGGGCGCCGAGGAAGTGGCCGCCGCGCGGGCCATGATCGGCTGGGAATACCCCCCCTTTGAAATCCCCGCCGAGGTCTATGCCGCCTGGGATGCCCGAGGCAAGGGGGCTGCGGCCGAAAGCGAATGGGCCGGCCGCTTTGCCGCCTACCGGAGCACCTTTCCCGAGCTGGCCGCCGAATTCGAACGCCGCGTGATCCGTAACGAACTGCCCGCCCACTGGAACGAACGGGTGGCCGCCTTTGTCGCCGCCTGTAAGGAGAAGGCGGAGAACATCGCCACCCGCAAGGCCAGCCAGAACGCCATCGCCGCCTATCTGCCCAGTCTGCCCGAGCTGTTTGGCGGCTCCGCCGACCTGGCCGCCTCCAACCTGACCTTCGTCAAGGGCAGCAAGGGCGTCACCCGAAACGAGGGCGGCAACTACTGTTTTTACGGCGTGCGCGAGTTCGGCATGACCGCAATCGCCAACGGCATCGCCCTGCATCGCGGCCTCTTGCCCTACACCGCCACCTTCCTGGTGTTCTCCGATTACGCCCGTAGCGCCATCCGCATGGCGGCGCTGATGAAGGTCCGTCAGATCATGGTCTATACCCATGATTCCATCGGCCTGGGCGAGGACGGCCCCACCCACCAGCCGGTGGAGCACATCCCCAGCCTGCGCCTCATTCCCAACCTCGACCTGTGGCGCCCCTGCGATGCCACCGAGACTGCCGTGGCCTGGGCCGCCGCCATCGAACGCGGGGTCAGCGCCCCGGCCGGTCCCACCGTGCTCGCCCTCTCCCGCCAGAACCTGCCCACGGTCACCGGCGCGATTGCCGCCGAGACCATAAGAAAGGGCGGCTACATCCTCTCCGATGTCGAAAGTCCCCAGGCCGTGCTGATTGCCACCGGCTCCGAAGTGCAGCTCGCCCTCGATGCCCAGGCCGCCCTGGCCCAGGAGGGCATCGCCGTGCGCGTCGTCTCCATGCCCTGCACCAGCGTCTTCGACCGGCAGGGCAAGGATTATCAGCTTGCGGTGCTGGGCCGGCATGTGCGCCGCATCGCCATCGAAGCCGCGCACGGCGATTATTGGCACAAATACGTGGGCTTGCACGGGGCGGTGATCGGCATTCAGGAATTCGGGGCCTCCGCCCCCGCCGGCCGGCTCTTCGAGCATTACGGCTTTACCGTCGCCCATGTGGTCGATACCGTCAAGGCCGGCCTCACCGACAAGGCGGGCTCTTGAAGCGCTCCCGTCGCAATCGCCCCCGCGCCTGCCGGGCCGCAGGGTGTTGCCCGGCAACAGGGTCTTGCCCGGCAACGCCAGGGCGAGGCCCAGGTTTTTTGCTGTACTGAACAACTCATCGAGGAGAGAAAGACATGGCTATCAAGGTCGCCATCAATGGTTTCGGTCGCATCGGCCGCTGCACCCTGCGCGCCCTCTACGAACAGGGCCTGCAGCACGAATTTGACGTGGTTGCCATCAACGCTTCCGGCGATCTCGCCACCAATGCCCACCTGCTCAAGTACGACACCACCCATGGCCGCTTCGCCACTCCGGTGCAAACCGAAGGGGAAGACTGCCTCATCCTTGATGGCAAGAAGATTCCCTTCTATTCCACCAAGGACCCCAAGGGCGTGAACTGGGGCCGGCACGGCGTGGACGTCCTGCTCGAATGCACCGGCGCCTACACCACCAAGGCCAAGGCCCAGGCCCTGCTCGACCAGGGCGCCCGGCGGGTGCTGATCTCCGCGCCCGGCGGCGACGATGTCGATGCCACCATCGTCGTGGGCGTCAATGAAGGGGTGCTGAGCCAGGCCATGACCGTGGTCTCGAACGCTTCTTGCACCACCAACTGCCTCGCCCCCGTGGCCAAGGTGCTGTCCGAGGCCATCGGCATCAAGTCCGGCCTGATGACCACCGTGCATGCCTACACCAACGACCAGGTGACCGTGGACGTGCGCCACAAGGACCTGCGCCGTGCCCGCGCCGCCGCCGCCAACATCATCCCCACCAAGACCGGGGCCGCCAAGGCCGTGGGGCTGGTGCTGCCCCAACTGGCGGGCAAGTTCGACGGCTTTGCCCTGCGCGTGCCGACCCTCAACGTCTCCCTGGTGGACCTCACCTTCATCCCCGGGCGTGCCACCTCCAAGGAAGAGATCAATGAACTGATGACCCAGGCCGCCCAAGGCCCCCTGCGGGGCATCCTGGCCGTCAATACCGAGCCCCTCGTGTCTTCCGACTTCAACCACACCACCGTGTCTTCCACCTTCGATGCGACGCAAACCCGGGTCCTCGAGGCGGAAGACGGTTCCACCCTGGTGAAGGTGCTGGCCTGGTATGACAACGAGTGGGGCTACTCCTGCCGCATGCTGGATGCCGCCCGCGCCTGGATGGCTGCGAAGTAAGCCGGGTTTTCGCCCAGCCCAAACCGCCTGTGGCCGCCGGGCGACGCTGATCGGCGGTATTCGGCGGTATTCGGCGGTATTCGGCGGTATTCGTGCATGCCACGTGGCTCACGCGGATGGTTCAGTCTCTTCCTCCATGTCAGCGGCAGATGTACTGAGCCTTCGTGCTGTCAGGGCAGAGCGTTGCTCGATCAAGGTCACGATCTGCTTAACCACGCCATGGCCGGTGAAGCCCCGTTTGGGGGCTGACTGCAGTTTTCGCGCGGGAGTCGGCATCGACTTTGCCAAGGCCAGGTTCCGCTTTCTGGCCTGAGCTTTGCCGAGGCCAACGGCTTCCAGGAACGGCTCCCAGTGCCGCGCCTGAACTTCGCTGAACGGGTACTGGCTGCCAATCGTCATCACCATCTTGGCCGTCAAGGTCGGATAGAGCGCCGCGAAAAGCACGTCGTATAAAGGCGCCAGGACGGCCGACTTGCCCGCGTACACCAGCGAGAAATTCTTGGCGTGCGCGTCGTGATGGCCGATCAAGGCGTTGAAGATCCCATAGTCGAGCATACGCAGGATGTGCGGTGCGCTGGGGCGTGTGACACGCCGAACCAGGTCGAAACATTGCGCCAGATCCGGGCCGCCTTCGTGCTGGTATTTCATTTCCGGAACCACGCCCAGAGCCTGGCAAAAGTCCTCTTGATGCAGGCGCTGCCGTAGGCCTTGTGCATCGGCCACCCGGTCGTAGCGCTCGACCAGCAAGAACTGTCGCCCCAGCACGGAACGTACCTGCGACTTGGCCGACTTGGCCGGCTTGGCCTCAGCCAGCGCCAGACAGAAGCCTTCGTTGGTCACCGTGTCCGCCAGGGTACGGATGGCTGGCTTCAGGATATGCGAACTGGGGGATATGCGAACTGGGCGTTCCATTTCTTGATAGCCCGATCCGGGCGCCATCGAAGACCACGGGCATTTTGTCTTGAGCGCCCGCCAGTGAGAGCCGCAGGCCATCCCTGCCGGCCAACATCGGCCGATGCGGCAGTTCATCGAGGATGGCCTCTTCGTCGCTCAGCCACAGAACGTCGTGGCCATGCTCGGGACTGGACCGCGGCTGCCCTGGCTCCAGTAAGGTCACGGCCCTGGCGCACTCCCCGCCGATGGGGGTATGGAGATCATCACTGGTCTTCTTTCCCGCTCGGGAAAACGTCGGCCAGTTTCAAGAAGCAAGAAGGATCATTGGAGTCTGACCCTATTGTTCTGAGCGCAGGAAGATCCGGCCTGGATCAATGGAGTTCGGCCCTTTTGAACCTTCTTTTGAACCTTCTTTTGAACCTTTGTACCGCTGAATGCCAGTCTCCAACAAGGCCAGAAAACCCTGGATTTCAGGGGCGTCGACCTGCGAGCTGCCCACATCGACACCGATGGGACTGATCAAATCAGCACTCATTGATAGCTGTTTCCAGGGCGCGAAGGCGATCGACGATGGCATCGAAAGTTGGCGGCTCACCGATGAACATGCCAGCGCCGATCATGCCCTGAAAGTCATCACTGAGGGCGGCCAGCACGGCATCTTCCGGAATGAGCCTTAGCTGTCCCAGCAGGCAAGCGTCGTAGTTGGCGTAGCTCGCGTTGTAGAAGACCTTCTTGTGTTTCACCACGTCCGCCAGCAGGGCGCGATCCTCGATGGCGGCCAGGCCATGATCACGGTCGGCCAACTTGGCCAAGTCATACCAGTGACGCGACAGACGCTCGGCACTGGCGCAAAACTCGTTACGCTGACATTCGACATGCATCAACGTCGCTTTTTCCCAGAATGTACGGGCTGGGGACAAGACGCTCACGGTTGAGTGTGGAAACGCCAGGCCAGTTACATGCGGTGCGATATCTGGCTCGACGTTGTGTTCAGCATTCGGCTCGGTGATGTTGCGCCCCCCGAACTCGATCAGGACACTGTTGCCCAGATAGTCACCCGGTTTTTCCTGCACACTTGGGTAATGCAGGCGCATCTGCTCGCCGTTCTCGCTGAGTTCGAGCCGGAACGCAGCGGCGTCGCTATCAAACTCAGCCACCAGAATCTTCTGGATGTGCGGCACCACGACATCGAAGGTATGGTCGCGCACGAAAGATTTGAGGTCCGCGCTGAATTTCTTCAACCTCGTCTTGGACACCCCTTCAGCAAATGGATCAAAAGAGCCGTCGAGCCCCCGGTAGTCGAGCGTGATATCCACATCCTCGGAAAAACGGGCAATGGCATTAAATACCTTGGACAGGGAAGTGCTGCCTTTGAATGCCATGGGCAGCCGACCGGGCATGGTGAACAGGGCCTGCAGCACCCAGCAGACCCACACATCCTTTTCCAGCACCACTGGCGATCGCGCCATTTGCGCTGCCAGCGCCCGATAGATCTGAGACTGCTCATGGGCATCAAGGTGCAAGAAGGATTCAGGCATCAGCAGCCGTCCGTTCGTTGCAAAAGATGGCGTCGCTCATCCACGCTGGCATCGAGGAAGTCGCCGACTTGAGAACCTCGAATTCGCTTGCCCCCAGCTTGCGTCGAATCTTCTCGACAAGGGCAGGTGTCACTTCCGTTTTGCCGAGGTACCACATAGCGGAAAGGGCAAGGCCCGCCGGTCGGCCAGCCAGGGCCAGCTTGCGTTGGCAAACGTGCTGCAGACGAATTTCCATCTTGCCCACGCGGATTCGCTTCGATGGACCAGAGGTCAGGAAGACCGATTGCGTTGGAACCTGCGTAGTCAGCTCAAGACGACGGGCCGCTTCCGCACCGTGAACCTGAATGCTGGCTCCCGTGGTCTTGGCAACGGCTTCGGCTACCTTCAATGGATCAGGCATCACCTTGCTGACAAAACGACTGATCTCGGGGCGAACGAAGACACCGCGCGTCACACGTTCGATCACCCCCGCCTTGACCAGGCGCGACAGGTTCTGATCAATGGACGCACGAGTGCCGCACTCCAGAAGCACTGTCGGGGTAAAAGGCTCCCCCACCGGCATCTTCTCGATGCGCTGGCGAATCAGCTCGGCAGTATTGCGGGTCATTACCATGTTGGAAAATATGGTCGAGTTTCTGACAAACCGCAAGTGCCGCTACCTGCCGAGGATGATTCGTATCGCCTTTGCTTACCAATCCAAAAAAACAACCGCTTGATCAATCAATGCACAAGCCGTTGATTTACATAGCTCGAGTGCCCTGGGGGTCACATGCCTTGGGGGTCAGGCTCGATTGATACGCCCATTTCAAGGGCTCCCAAGCACATGCCCGTTGACCGTCATGCCATACAACGAGTCGTCGGTGTCGTGGTACTTTTTACGGGTCTCGGCAACCGAACCGGTAAAGCGCGGGTCTTGCGGGCGTT
>NZ_JBASOH010000007.1:0-33948 GCF_049658005.1 Azovibrio sp.
GCCTTGAGGCGCTGGCCCCGCGCCACCGCTTCGGGCAGGGCGGCGAACAGGGCCTGGCTGTAAGGATGGGCGGGGGCCTGGAAGAAAGCCTCGCGGCTTGCCAGTTCGACGAGCTGACCGGCATACATGACGCCGACCCGGTGAGCCATGCGGGCGACGATGCCCAGGTCGTGGGTGATGAGCAGCATCGCCATGCCGCGTTCGGCCTGGAGCTTTGCCAAAAGGTCGAGGATCTGGGCCTGGACCGTCACATCGAGGGCGGTGGTGGGCTCGTCGGCAATCAAAAGCTGCGGCTCGGCGGCAAGCGCGATGGCGATCATCACCCGCTGCTTCATGCCGCCGGAAAACTGGAAGGGGTATTCGTCCAGGCGCCGCGCCGGGTCGGCGATGCCCACCTGGCGCAGCAGCGCTTCGACCCGCTCGCGCACGGCCCGGCCATCGAGATTGCGGCCTTCGAGGGCCGCGTGGCGGAGCAGCACTTCGCCGATCTGGGCGCCCACGGTGAGCACGGGATTGAGGCTGGTGGCCGGCTCCTGGAAGATCATCGCCATGCCCCGGCCGCGCAGCTCGCGCATGGCGGCCTCGGGCAGATCCAGCAGCTCGCGCCCCTGAAAACGGACCTGGCCGGCCGTGATGCGGATGGCCGGGGGCAAGAGCCGCATCAGGGCGAGGGCGCTCAAGGATTTGCCGCAGCCGGATTCCCCCACCAGGGCCAGGGTCTCGCCGGGCTTGATGGCAAAGCCCAGGTCGGTGACGGCGGGCACCTGACGCGGCCGCCCCGGCCCGGTTTTCTGGATGGCGAGGGAGAGCCCGCGCACCGCGAGCAGGGCTTCAGTCGAGACGGGGGTCGAAGGCATCGCGTACCGCATCCGCAAAAAGGTTGGCCGAAAGCACCAGCACGAACATGAAGACGAAGGCCGCCGCCAGCGACCACCACACCACCGGCTCCCGGCCAAGCTCCATGCGGGCATTGTTGATCATCGTGCCAAAGCTGATCATGCTCGGGTCCACGCCGATCCCGACATAGGAGAGCACCGCCTCGGCCAGCACCAGGCTGGAAAAATCCATCACCAGGGCGATCACCACGATGTGCATCAGATTGGGGAGGAGATGGCGGCCGATGATGCGCGCCGAGGAGACGCCAAAGGCCCGCGCCGCCTGGATGTATTCGAGTTCCCTCAGTTTCAGGCTTTCGCCGCGCAAGAGCCGGGCAAGGCCCGTCCAGCTGGTCATGCCGAGAATGACGCAAAGGGCGAGAAGGCGCAGATCGGCCCGTTCCGCCGCCGTGGCGAACCACTGCGGATGGGTATCGATCAGTACCTGCATCATGAGCACGGCGGCGGCAATCAGGAGCACGCCGGGAATGGAATTGAGCACCGTATAAACGTACTGGATCAGGTCATCGGCCCAGCCGCGGAAATAACCGGCGACGATGCCCAGCACCACCGCCAAAGGCAGCATCACCAGCGTCGTGACGAGCCCGATCACGAGGGCGGTGCGGATGCTCTTTAGCACCTGATAAAAGACATCCTGCCCCACCTTGTCCGTGCCCAGCACATGGTAATCCCCGGCCCAAAGCGCCATAGGCAAAAACACCAGCAGGAGCCCGCCCAGGGCAAGCAGCACGCCGCGCCAGGCAAAGGCCGTCTCGCCTTGCCAGATGGCCTGCCAGGTCTCGTGGTGGGAAGCCCCCTGGTGCCGGGCGAGCAGGGCCGTAAGCCCGGCGGTGAGCCCCAGCCAGAGCAAAAAGGCGAGCACCCCGGCGGCAAAGGCGCGCTGCAGCACATCCTTGTCCCGCTTCGCCTCGTGCTCGCCCAGGTGGGCGCCGCCATATTTGAGGCGCGGGTAGCCCTGCACCGGGCCGGCCGGGGTCTCCAGGGTTTCCTTGGCATAGAGCCGGGTGGCAAAAGGGGCGGAATAGGTCTTTTCGCTCTGCTCGCGGAGCTGCCTGAGTAAGCCGTCCAGGACGGAGCGCACCTCGACCCCATAGACCACCCGCACCTCGCCCGGGGCCGGCGGCAAGCGTTCCCGGTAGTGCAGGGAATCGAGTAGCCCGACCAGCAAAAAGGCCGACAGCAGGGTGGCCGTGGCCATGGCCACGGTGTTCTTGCCCAGCCGCGACCAGGCCTGGCGCAGCGTGTGGGCGGAGACGATGCCCAGCCCCACGCCGCAGCCGAGGAGCAGCCAGAGCAAAAGATCGGTCCAGAGCAGGACGGGCTGAAAGGACATCATTCGAAGCGGATCCGGGGGTCCACCAGGGTGTAGGAAATATCGGTGAGCATCAGCCCGACGATGTAGAGCACCGAACCGATGAAGACCATCGAGCGCACCACGGCGAAATCCTGGGCATTGATGGCATCGATGGTGTAACTACCCAAGCCCGGGATGCCGAAGAAGGATTCGGTAAGCAGCGAACCCATGAACAGTAGGGGAATCACCACCACCACCCCGGTAAGGATGGGAATCATGGCGTTCTTGAGGATGTGGCGGAAGAACACCCGGGTCTCCGGCAGCCCCTTGGCCCGGGCCGTGCGCACATAATCCTTGTTCACCTCCTCAAGAAAGAGGGTGCGGTACCAGCGGGTGGAGGAACCGAGGCCGGCCACGACGCCGATCAACACCGGCAGCACGAGAAAGCGCCAGGCATCGAGCCCTTCGCCGAAGCCGGAGATGGGCACCAGCTTCCAGACCTTGGCCACCAGATACTGGCCGCCGATGATGTAAAACAGGCCGGAGATCGACATGAGCGCAACACAGCTCACCACCCCCCAGAAATCCAGGGCGCTGGCCCGGAAGAAGGCGAGGATCAGGGCGAGGCTGATGCTGACGCAAAGCCCCAGCAAAAAGGTGGGCAGCGCAATCGCCAGGGAGGGCCCCATCCGGGTACGGATCTCCCGGGCGATGTCCCGGCCATCCTCGGCGCGGCCGAAGTCGCCGACGAACATGCGGACCGACTTGTCAAAAAAGATGGTATCGGTGGCCCTGGCCAGGCCAGCCGCCTCCGGGTTCCAGAACAAGGGCCGGTCGTAACCCCGCTCCGCCTTCCATTTCTGGATGGCCTCGGGGGTCACATGCTTGACGCCGAGCTGCATCCGGGCCATGTCATCCGGGGTATTGACCACGAAGAACAGGGCAAAGGTGAGCAGGTTGACCCCGATCAGGATGGGCACGGCATAGAGAAGGCGGCGAAAGATGTAAGCGAGCATCGGAGGGAGTTTATAAACCATCCGGGCCGCAAGCGACAGCCCCCCGGCAAGCTAAAATGGCGGTCTCCGGATCAAACCCCATTTCTTGCCATGACCACCACCCTCATCCTGCAGGGCAACGCCCTGCCTACCTTCCTGCTGGAAAAGCTCGTGGCCGCCACGGGCGCCGGCGGCATCGAACCCCGCCCGCCCAAGGCCACCCGCCTGCCGGATGCCCGCCGCACCCCGGCCTTCGATGCCCTGATCCCCGCGATCGAAGCAGAGCGCCTGGACTGGGCCTTCATGCCGGCGGGCCTGCGCCTCCAGGATTTCGGCCTGATCGCCTTCGACATGGATTCCACCCTGATCGAGATCGAATGCATCGATGAACTGGCCGATTTTGCCGGCAGGAAGGCCGAGGTCGCAGCGGTCACCGAAGCCGCCATGCAGGGCGAGATCGACTACCGCGAAAGCCTCCGGCGCCGCCTCGCCCTGCTCGCAGGGCTCGATGCCCGGGTCCTCGCCCGGGTCTATGAGGAACGCCTGCGGCTTTCTCCCGGCGCCCGCGAACTGCTGCAAGCGGCACAAAACGCGGGGCTACGCACCGCCCTCTTGTCCGGCGGCTTCACCTACTTCACCGAGCGCCTGCGCATCGAACTGGGCTTTGATTTCGCCACCTCGAACGAACTGGAAATATCGGGCGGCAAGCTCACCGGCCGGGTGCTGGGCAATATCGTCGATGCCTCGGCCAAGGCCCGCCATCTGGCGCGGCTCAAGAATGAGCTGGGGCTCGACACGGCACAGGTGATCGCCGTGGGGGACGGCGCCAACGACCTGCCGATGCTGGCCGAGGCCGGCCTCTCGGTGGCCTATCACGCCAAGCCCGCCACCCGGGCCAAGGCCAGCGTCGCCCTCAACTTCAGTGGTCTGGACGGCATCCTGAATCTACTGGATCAGGCAACAGGGAGTGACATGTATTCTTCATGAAGGCCTGCTATCATCGTGCCGCAAGAACGCCCAACATCAACAGAGAGGAGTCTTCATGAATACGCCCAAATCCGAACAAATTGCCGCTGCCCAGAAAGCCAATGCAGAGGCCATGCTAGCCCTGATGCGCAGTACGCTGGACAACATCGAAAAACTGGCCACCCTGAATCTGAGCGCCATGCGCGAGGGGATTCAAGCGGGTGCCGAAAACGCAAGCAACCTGCTGGAAGCCAAGGATCCCAAGCAGGCCCTGGCGGTTCAGGCCACCATCGCCGAACCCGGTCTGGAACGTACCCGCTCCTACTATCACAACCTGTATGAGCTGGTCCTCAACATGCAAAAGGACATCACCAGTGTGATGGAATCCCATTACAAGTCCCTCTCCGAAAACGCCGAGTCCGCCATCGAGGCCACGACGAGCAATCTGCCCGCGGGGGGTGATGTTTTCGCCACTGCCCTGAAATCGATGCTCCAGGCCAGTTCCCAGGTCTTCGACCGGATGAATTTCATGGCCCAGCAAATGGCCCAGATCACGGACAGCAACCTCAAGGCATTTTCCAGCATCGGCACCAGCAGCGAGGCCGACGAAGCCAGCGAGGCCAGCAAGGCCAGCAGCGGTTCCGCCACCCGCAAGGCCGCTACCAAGGCCCAGCCCAAAAGCTGATGCCGGCTGATCTGCATGAACGACGGCGGCCTCGAGCCGCCGTTGTTACGTCTGCCGGGTACGTTCAGCTCACTCAGCTCACTCAGCTCACTTCGTCGATCCAGGCTTGTTGAATCGCTTCGAGAATTTTCTCGCCACAGTGCCGGGGATCATCGTCAAAATCCGGCAGGGCCAGCACCCAGTTGCGCAGATCGACGAAATTGATCCGCCGGGGATCCTGTTCCGGATGGGCTTCGGACAGTTCGATGGCAATGTCGTTGATGTCGGTCCATTTCATGATGGCGCTCCTCAGTGCTTGCCTTCCCGGGCCATATTGATGCTGTAGCGGGGAATCTCCACCACCAGGGGGGCGTCCTTGACGATGGCCTGGCAGGAAAGGCGCGACTGGGGCTCCAGGCCCCAGGCCTTGTCGAGCAGATCCTCTTCCGCCTCCTCGGCGGGAGGGAGGGAATCGAAGCCCTCCCGCACGATCACATGGCAGGTCGTGCAGGCGCAGGACATCTCGCAGGAATGCTCGATCTCGATGCCATTGGCGAGCAGGGCCTCGCAGATGGACTGGCCTGGCTCCGCTTCGATCACAGCCCCATCGGGGCAGACTTCCACATGGGGCAACACGATGATCTGGGTCATGACGGACTCTCCTCCTCTGCATTCAATTCATCTAGCTTGCGCCCCGCCAGGGCACGCTTGACGCTCTGGTCCATGCGCCGGTGGGCGAACTCCTGGGTTTCATGGCCCAGATCGTCCATGGCCAAGTTGATCTGGCGGCGGTTGTCCCCCAGCATCGAGGCCTGCAACTTGGCGATACTGGCTTCGATGCGGCGGATCTCCTCTGCGTCAAGCAAGTGGGCATCTTCCTTCAGGGCGGCCTGGGTCGCTTCGATCAGGCGCTGGGCCTCGACCTGGGCTTCCTTCAAGGCCCGGCGCTGGGCATCGTCCTTGGCGTGGGACAGGGAATCCTTGAGCATGGCGGCGATCTCGTCATCCGAAAGACCGTAGGATGGCTTGACCGCGATGCTGGCTTCCACCCCCGTGGTCTGCTCCCGGGCCGAGACGGCCAGCAGGCCATCGGCATCGACCTGGAAGGTGACCCGGATGCGCGCCGCCCCCGCCACCATGGGAGGAATGCCGCGCAATTCGAAGCGGGCCAGGCTGCGGCAGTCGGAGACCAGCTCCCGCTCGCCCTGGACGACGTGGATGGCCATGGCCGTCTGGCCATCCTTGAAAGTGGTGAAATCCTGGGCCCGGGCGGCGGGAATCGTGGCGTTGCGGGGAATCACCTTTTCCACCAGGCCGCCCATGGTCTCCAGCCCCAGGGACAGGGGAATCACGTCAAGCAGCAGCCAGTCGTCGCCGCCGGTCTTGTTGCCGACCAGCAGGTTGGCCTGGGTGGCAGCGCCCAGGGCGACCACCTTGTCCGGGTCGAGATTGTTCAGCGGTTCCTGGCCAAAAAATTCCGCCACGGCCCGCTGCACCTGGGGCATCCGGGTAGAGCCGCCCACCATCACCACGCCTTTCAGTTCCTCGGGACGCAGGCCTGCATCGCGCAAGGCCTTGCGCACGGCCTGCAGGGTCTTGGTCACCAGATTCCGGGTGATCGCGGCGAAAGTGTCCACGTCCAGAGTGAGATCGATGGTGTGACCGCTACCGAGCTTCACGGTGATCGGGGCTTCCGTGTGGCGGGTGAGGAACTCCTTGGCTTCCCGGGCCCGGGTCATGATCAGCCGGGCATCCTCGGGGGACAGGGGCGGCAGTTCGGCCCGCTCCAGCACCCAGCAGAAGATGCGCTGGTCGAAGTCGTCGCCGCCGAGCGCGGAATCGCCACCGGTGGCCAGCACCTCGAACACCCCCCTGGAGAGCTTGAGGATGGAAATGTCGAAGGTGCCGCCGCCCAGGTCATAGACGGCGTAGATGCCCTCGGCCGCATTGTCCAGGCCGTAGGCGATGGCCGCCGCCGTGGGTTCGTTCAGGAGCCGCAGCACATTGATCCCGGCCAGCCGGGCGGCATCCTTGGTGGCCTGGCGCTGGGCATCGTCGAAGTAGGCGGGCACGGTGATCACCGCGCCGACCAGTTCGCCCCCCAGATGGGCTTCGGCCCGGGCCTTGGCCACCTTGAGGATTTCGGCGGAAACCTCCACCGGACTCTTCACCCCGGCGCAGGTCTTCACCCGCACCATGCCCGGCCCATCGACAAAATCATAGGGCAGCGACTCGACATGGGCGATGTCCTTCCGGCCCCGGCCCATGAAGCGCTTCACCGACACGATGGTGTTCTTCGGGTCCTTGGCCTGCCAGGCCTGGGCGGCGTAGCCCACTTCCACCTGCCCGTCGGGCAGGTAGCGCACGACGGAGGGCAAAAGCGGCCGGCCCTGCTCGTCGTTCAGCACCACGGCCATGCCACTCCTGACAGTCGCCACCAGGGAATTGGTGGTGCCCAGGTCGATGCCTACCGCCAGCTTGTGCTGGTGGGGGGCGGCGGATTCGCCGGGTTCGGCGATTTGAAAGAGAGCCATGTCAGTTATCCATCTCCCCGTCTTCCAGGGAAGCCAGGGCATCATCAATTTCCAGCAACAGTTTTTCCAGGAACATCAGCCGGCGCACCAGCTCGGTGGCGGCTTCCAGGTCCTGTTCATCGTCCAGCAGGACGGCCAGTTCCTCGTAGCGGCCGCGCAGATCCTGGCGCAGGCGGTGGTGCAGGTGTTCCAGCTCATGGTGATCGCCGCCGCGCCTGGCCTCCATCACCGCCTCGCGCCACTCCATCTGCTCCATCAGGAACTCGGGAGCCATGGCGGTATTGCTTTCGGCTTGCAGATCGTAGCCGGCCAGATGCAGCAGGTATTTGGCCCGCTCCAGGGGTTTTTTCAGGGTCTGGTACCCCTCATTGGCCCGGGTAGCCCACTGCATGGAAAGCCGCCGCTCCCCCTCCCCCGCATGGGCAAAGCGGTCCGGATGCACCCGGGCCTGAATTTCCAGGTAGCGGGCGTCCAGTTCCGCCAGATCGATCCGGAAAGCCCGGGGCAGATGGAACAGGGAAAAGAAATCGGTGCTCAGGTCCACAGGGTCACCTCTGATCAAACGCAGCGCTTGAACGCTGCCCTGCGCTCAAAGCGAAGGCGGGTTGGGCGGGTTGGAAGGGTTGGGCGCAAGAGCGAAGACCGTGCCTGGAGCATGGCAAGCCCGCAGCAACACCGCCCTGCCAAACGGGCTCAGACGTTGAAGCTTTCGCCGCAGCCGCACTGGTCCTTTATGTTGGGATTATTGAACTTGAAACCTTCGTTCAAACCTTCCCGGGTGTAGTCCAGCTCGGTGCCATCGATGTAGGGCAGGCTCCTGGCATCCACGAACACCTTGATGCCGTGGCTTTCATAAACCTCATCCTCGCCATCCACCTCATCGACGAACTCGAGCTTGTAGGCCATGCCGGAGCAGCCGCTGGTGCGGACGCCCAGGCGCAGGCCGACACCCTTGCCGCGCTTTTCCAGAAAGCTGGAGACGTGCTCGGCCGCTTTTTCGGTCAAGGTCACTGCCATGATTCACCTCACTCGGAATGCTTTTTCTTGTAATCGGCCACGGCAGCCTTGATGGCGTCCTCGGCCAGGATGGAGCAGTGGATTTTAACCGGTGGCAGGGCCAGTTCCTCGGCAA
The DNA here is from genome assembly GCF_049658005.1 of Azovibrio sp. Taxonomy (NCBI): domain Bacteria; kingdom Pseudomonadati; phylum Pseudomonadota; class Betaproteobacteria; order Rhodocyclales; family Rhodocyclaceae; genus Azovibrio; species Azovibrio sp. The sequence goes on from NZ_JBASOH010000007.1 coordinate 8,482, forward strand.
TCTGGGTATTCTTGATCGCCAGGGCCTGATCCACGGTCTTGCCCTTGACCCACTCGGTCACCAGGCTGGAGGAGGCAATGGCGGAACCGCAGCCGTAGGTCTTGAACTTGGCATCTTCGATCACCCCGTCCTGGCCCACCTTGATCTGCAGCTTCATCACGTCGCCGCAGGCCGGAGCGCCCACCATACCGGTCCCCACATCCGCATCGTCCTTGTCGAAGCCCCCCACGTTGCGGGGGTTCTCGTAGTGGTCGATCACTTTTACGCTGTAGCTCATGTTGTTCTCCTTGAATTCTGGTTTAGTGGGCAGCCCACTGGACGGTACTCAGGTCGACGCCGTCCTGGACCATTTCCCACAGGGGAGACATCTCCCGCAGCTTGCCGATCTTCTGGTGCAGCAGGTCGATGGCGTAGTCGATCTCGGCCTCGGTATTGAAACGGCCGAGGGTGAAACGGATGGAACTGTGGGCCAGCTCATCGTCCCGCCCCAGGGCGCGCAGCACGTAGGAAGGTTCCAGGCTGGCGGAGGTGCAGGCAGAACCGGAAGACACCGCCAGATCCTTGATGGCCATGAGCAGGGATTCCCCTTCCACATAGGCAAAGCTGATGTTCAGGTTGTGCGGCACGCGCTGCTCCAGGTCGCCATTCACATAGACGCAGTCGATGCCGGACAGCCCCTTCAGAAGCCGGTCGCGCAGCTTGCCGATGCGGACATTTTCCGCGGCCATTTCTTCCTGGGCAATGCGAAAGGCCTCGCCCATGCCCACGATCTGGTGGGTCGCCAGGGTGCCGGAACGAAAGCCCCGTTCATGGCCGCCGCCGTGCATCTGGGCCTCCAGGCGCACCCTGGGCTTCCGGCGCACATAGAGGGCGCCGATGCCCTTGGGGCCATAGGTCTTGTGGGCGGAAAGGCTCATCAGGTCCACCTTCAGCTGGTCCAGGTCGATCTCCACCTTGCCAGTGGCCTGGGCCGCATCGACATGGAAGAGAATGCCCTTCTCCCGGCAGATTTCGCCGATCTCGGCAATCGGCTGGATGACGCCGATCTCGTTGTTCACGAACATCACCGAGACGAGGCAGGTGTCGGGGCGCAGGGCGGCCTTGAAGACTTCCAGGTCGATCAGGCCATTTTCCTGCACGTCCAGATAGGTCACCTCGAACCCATGGCGCTCCATTTCCCGCATGGTGTCGAGCACCGCCTTGTGCTCGGTCTTGACGGTGATCAGATGCTTGCCTTTGGTGCCGCCATAGAAGTTGGCGGCGCCCTTGATGGCCAGGTTATTGGATTCGGTGGCACCGGAAGTCCAGACGATTTCCTTGGGGTCCGCCTTCACCAACGCCGCGACCTGCTCCCGCGCCGTTTCCACGGCAGCTTCCGCCTCCCAGCCGAAGCTGTGCGAACGGGAAGCCGGGTTGCCGAATTTCTCGGTCAGATAGGGAATCATTTTCTCCGCCACGCGGGGGTCCACCGGGGTGGTGGCGGAATAATCCAGGTAGATGGGCAATTTCATGCTGTCGCTCCGTTAATGCAGACGGTCTTGGTGCTGAGTGCCGTCAGGTTCTTGAGGCCGACTACGGTGCTTGCCAGGGCCTCGAGGAATTGATCAATATTTTCTTCCGAAGTTTCCGCCCCCAGGCTGACGCGCACGGCACCCCGGGAGAGTTGCCCGGATACCCCCATGGCCTGGAGCACATGGGAAGGTTCGGGATGGGCACTGGAACAGGCGGAACCGCTGGCCACGGCGAAACCGGCCCGATCCAGCTTGCCCACCAGGGTTTCCCCATCCAGGTCAGGAAAAGCGAAGTAACTGGTATTGGGCAGCCGCTCGGCCGCGCCACCAAAGATCACGGCCCCCAGGGCCTGCAGCCCGGCTTCGAGCCGGCCCCGCAACCCGGCCAGGCGGATCGGCAGGGTGGCGAGCCGGGACACCGCCAGTTCGCAAGCCAGGCCAAAGCCGACGATGGCCGCCACGTTCTCGGTCCCCGAGCGCAAGCCCCGTTCCTGGCCGCCGCCGGCAATCAGGGGGACCAGCTCGACCCGCTTGTCCACGATCAGGGCCGCCGCCCCCTTGGGACCGTAGATCTTGTGGGCAGAAACCGTCATGGCATGGACCCCGGCCTGGTTGAGCGCGCGAAAATCCACGGGCAGTTTGCCCAAAGCCTGAACCGCGTCCGTATGCAAGCGGGCACCGGAGGGTCTGGCACGCGCGGCCAGCGCGGGCAGATCCTGAATGACCCCGGTTTCATTGTTGGCCAGCATCACGGAAATCATCCGGGGCTTTTGTTCCGGCGCAAAATCCAGCGCAAAATCCAGAACCCGCCCGGCCTCATCCACCGCCAGTTCAAAAACCTGCCAGCCCTGCCGCTCCAGTTGCCGGGCCGTGTTGCGCACACAGGGATGTTCGATGGCGCTGACGGCCAGGACGCCCGCCTTGCGAAAAGCCGCCGCCGCGCCCTTGAGGAACAGGTTGTTGGCTTCGCTGCCACCACTGGTGAACAACACCTCGGTAGGATGGGCCCCCACTGCGGCAGCTACCTGCTGGCGTGCCGCATCCACCGCCCGCCGCGCCGCCCGGCCGTACTCGTGGCGGCTGGAAGCATTACCGTACTGCTCGCGCAGATAGGGCAGCATGGCCTCCAGCACCCGGGCATCGAGGGGGGTGGTGGCGTTGTAATCGAGATAGACGGGAGCGAACACGGCGGTCTCGGGCTCAGGCGACCAGGGAAACCCGCTGCTTGCCGGCCTTGGCCGGGCGCAGGGCAGGAGCGGGGGTGGCACGCGGGTCCTCCAGCACGACCCGCGCTTCCTGACCATCGGCCTGCCGGGCAAGATGCTGATTCACCAGGCCGCCCAGGGATACCGAGGCCAGGTAGTCGTACATCTTGCGGTTCAAGGTGGTCCACAGTTCATGAGTCATGCAGCGGTGGTCTTCATGGCAGTTTTCATGACCGCCGCACTGAGTGGCATCCAGATGCTCGTCCACCGCACGGATGATGTCGGCCACGCTGATATCGTCCATGGCCCGGGCCAGACGATAGCCGCCACCGGGGCCCCGCACGCTTTCCACCAGGGCATGGCGGCGCAACTTGCCAAACAGCTGCTCCAGATAGGAAAGGGAAATATTCTGGCGTTCGCTGATGCCGGCCAGGGCGACCGGTGCATTCTCATCCCGCAAAGCCAGGTCCATCATGGCAGTTACGGCAAAACGTCCCTTGGTGGTCAAGCGCATGGTGCTCTCTCCTTAAATACCTTAGCGTCAAGGTCAACTATAGCGGCTCCGACCGACATTAGTCAACTATTTTACTCAGGTATTCGGAATCGAATTCATCGGCACTTTCCACCACATCGGCCACCTTCACCCCGGCCTCTTCCAGATGCGCCAGCAGCAGCACCAGACGCCGGTCTGTTTCCGCCGCATGGTCCAGCAGCCCGTGAATGGCCTGGGCCAGGGGATCATCATGATCCTGCCCTACCGCATAGGCGGAAAAACCCAGCCTGGCGGCCTGAGCCTCACGCTCCCGTTGCGCTTCATCAAGAATACGGGCAGGGATGCCCACCGCCGTGGCTCCGGCCGGCACATCCCGGGTCACCACCGCATTGGAGCCCACCTTGGCTCCCGCGCCCACGGTGATGGGACCGAGCACCTTGGCCCCCGCGCCCACCACCACCCCGTCCGCCAGCGTGGGATGGCGCTTGCCCTTGTTCCAGGAAGTGCCGCCCAGGGTGACGCCGTGATAGAGGGTGACGTCGTCCCCGATGACGGCGGTTTCCCCAATCACCACGCCCATGCCATGGTCGATAAAAAAACGCCGTCCGATGGATGCCCCCGGATGAATCTCGATGCCCGTCAGCCAGCGGGAAAGATGGGCCGTAAACCGGGCCAGCCAGCGCAGGCGATGCCCCCAGAGCCAGTGGGCCAGACGATGCAGGATCAAGGCATGGATGCCCGGATAGCAGGTGAGCACCTCCCAGAACGAACGCGCAGCAGGGTCCCGGTCAAAAACCGATCGAACATCTTCGCACAGGGTCTGGAACATGAGAGGTGATACTCCTTGCTTCTGGGGACCGGATTGTAAAATACCCGACTATTTCCATCAAGAATAGCGATTCATTTTCTCCAGGCTTCCACGGCGGTCAGCACCCCCCGCAGGATATTCACCTCATCCCGCTCCAATCGTGCCCGCCCGAACATCCGCCGCAATTTGGGGAGCAGGCGCTTTGGCTGGGCGGGATCCAGAAAGCCGGAAGCGACCATCACCTGCTCCAGGTGGCGGTAGAAACCTTCCTGTTCCCGATGGGTCGCGGGCGGGGAGACAAAGGGAGTAATTCCCGCCGGCAGAGGCGGGGCACCGGCATAGGCCGCCAGGCGCAATTCGTAGCACAATACCTGCACGGCAGCCGCCAGATTGAGAGAACTGAAGCCCGGATCGGCAGCGATCATCACTGCCCCATGGCAACGCTGAACCTCGTCATTGGACAAGCCGGAGGTTTCATGGCCAAACACCAGGGCCACCTCTTTGCCCGCCGCAGCCTCTTGCAGCAGGGCGCCCGCCCCTTCCCGGGCCAGCATGGGCGGTGGCCCCAGGTCCCGGGAGCGAGCCGAGACCGCCAGGCTGAAGACAAAATCCGCCAGGGCGGCATCCAGACTATCCACCACCCGGGCCGAAACCAGAATATCGGAAGCTCCGGAAGCCAGTGTGTCGGCCTCCGGATCGGGAAAACATTTCGGGGATACCAGCACCAGACGGGACAAACCCATGGTTTTCATGGCCCGGGCCGCTGATCCGATATTGCCTGGATGACTGGTACGGGAAAGCACGATGGAGATACGATCAAGCACGTCGGTCGGGTTCATATTAAAATGGCGGCTTCGTCGAAAACAATACGGGCAGCGTCACCGACATGGCAACGCTGCCCCGGGGTTCTTTAAACTACATGCATCCAACCATCAACATCGCCACCAAGGCAGCGCGCCGCGCCAGCCAGATCATCAACCGCGCCTCCCTGGACCTGAACCTGATCCAGGTGCAAAGCAAGCAGCCCAATGATTTCGTCACCGAGGTGGACAAGGCCGCCGAAGCGGCCATCATCGAAATCCTCCAGGAGGCCTATCCTGATTACGGGATTCTAGCAGAGGAGTCGGGCCAGACCCCGGGACAGGGCGGCGAGTCTGAATACCAGTGGATCATCGACCCGCTGGACGGCACCACCAATTTCATCCACGGCTTTCCCCAGTATGCCATCTCCATTGCCCTGGCCAAGGGCAACCAAGTGGAACAAGCCGTGGTCTTCGACCCCAACCGCAACGAACTGTTCACCGCCAGCAAAGGCGGTGGCGCCTTCCTCAATGAACGGCGCATCCGCGTTTCCAAGCGTCTGAAGCTGCAGGAAGCCTTGATCGGCACCGGCTTTCCTTACCGGGTCTTCGACCATGAAGACGCCTACCTGGCAATCTTCAAGGAACTCACCCAGAAGACCGCAGGCCTGCGCCGTCCCGGTGCTGCTGCCCTGGACCTGGCCTATGTGGCCGCAGGCCGTCTGGACGGTTTCTGGGAATTCGGCCTGGCTCCCTGGGACATGGCTGCCGGCACCCTCCTGATTTCCGAAGCGGGCGGCTTGGTCAGCGACCTTTCTGGCGAAGCCAATTACCTGAACACCGGCAATCTGGTAGCCGGCACCCCGAAAATCTTCACCTCCCTGCTGCAGACCATCCAGCCCCATCGGACCCTCCGTCTGCAGGCCTGAGCCTCAATGGTGCTCAATGGTGAAGAGGCACCTGCACATGGAGTTCGGGCGGAATCTCCTCCACCAGCCCGGAAACCTCGGCAAAATCACCATCCAGAGGACATTGCCGACCCGGCGGGCATTCGTGCTCATGCGCACATTCCAACTGAGTCTGGTCGGTAATGACCATTTCCCCCACTGCCGCGCAGGGTTCAAAATGAACGTCGAAGCCACCCATGATGTTCTCCTTTCAATGCAACACATATCCTGTACTTCAATATAGACCATAGCGACAGCTTTCGCCCCGGTCATCAGGCCATTCACCATGGAAATTCCCGCCGCCCTCGCCTTCGTGGACCTGGAAACCACCGGCACCAACCCGCTCACGGATCGCATCACCGAAATCGGCATGGTGCTGATGGATGGCGAACAGGAGGAAAGCTGGAGCAGCCTGGTGAACCCGGGCGTGGAGATCAGCCCCTTCATCGAGCAACTGACGGGCATCAGCAACGCCATGGTGGCTACAGCCCCCACCTTTGCCGAACTGGCGGACCCGCTCTTCGCCAGGCTCCAGGGACGGCTGTTCATTGCCCACAATGCCCGCTTCGATTACGGCTTTCTCAAGCAGGAATTCGCCCGGTCCGGGCTACGCTTCCAGGCCGACACCCTGTGCACGGTGAAGCTGTCGCGCCAGCTGTTTCCGGAACACCAGAAGCACAACCTCGATGCGCTGATGCAGCGCCACGGACTGACCGCGCCTTGCCGCCACCGGGCCCTGGCGGACGCCAGCCTGATCCACCAGTTCTGGCAGACCCTTCAGGCCGAGCCCGGGCCCGCCGCCATCGCCGCGGCCATGAAAAACCAGATAAGCCAGACCCGCCTGCCGCCGCACCTGGAGGCCCGGGCCGTCGAAGCCCTGCCCGAGGCAGCCGGGGTGTACAGCTTCTTCGGCACCGACGACCAGGCCCTCCATGTGGGCCGCGCCAAGAACCTGCGCAAGCAGGTCTTCAGCCATTTCACCAGCCCCCGGAATTTGCGCATGCATCAGGAGATTCGTCGACTCGACTGGCAGGAATGTCCGGGCGACATTGGCGCCCGACTCCTGGAAGATCGCCTGGTCAAAACACTCCAGCCACTCCACAACCGCCCGCGGAAATCCAGCTCCGTCCTCCTGACCTGGCGGCTGGACGACCTCGGTGAAGGCAGGCTGAAACCCTGCCTGGTCGAGGCCCATGCGCAGGATTTCACCCTGGACACCCCCTGCTACGGCCTCTTCAAGAGCCCGCGCGAAGCCCTGGAAATCCTGCGCGCCCTGGCGACGGAACAAGGCCTCTGCGACACCCTTCTGGGGCTGGAACAGACCGCCCCGGGCAAGCCCTGCTGCGGCATCACGGCCAAACGCTGCAAGGGCGCCTGCATCGGCCGGGAAACCCCGGCCCAGCACAGCATGCGGCTGATCGGCGCCCTCATCCGCCACAAGCTCCAGCCCTGGCCCTACAACGGCCCGGCCCTGCTGCGGGAAGGCGACGAAGCCCACCTCGTAGATGCCTGGCGCTACCTGGGCAGCATCCGTGACACGAGCGACCTCCCCTCCCTCCTGAACACCTCACGCCCGGCCTTCGATCAAGACATCTACCGCCTGCTGGTGCGCCAGCTGGGACGATTCGAGCCACTCAAGCACCCCAGGGCATGGGCTGATGCGTCAGTGCCGCGCTGATGATATCGGCAAAAGCACCGCCGGCCAGAACTCACCCAGAGAGCGCTACAGCACAGCCCCCTGCAACACCAGGAGGCAATGCCAACGATCTCCGGCAATCAGGAACAGGGCTCCATCGGGCTGCCAGGCTTCGAGCTGGGGAATGACCGGGGCTGTAAAGAACGGCAGCATCCGGTGCAACACGATGAAAAACAGGGGCACAGTCTCCCGCCACGGCCAGGGCGGGTCATTGTGATGATGATCAGGACAGGATCAACCCCTGGCGGGGAAGTGCGGCCGATTCAGCCGACGGCTACACCCACCCTGAGGCCGTCAAACCAGTTGATGAAACGCTCCACATCCTGATTCTGGTAAATGGCGCCGTGCTGGGGGCAGAGCATGTCGATCTTGAGCCGGGAAACCCGTTCGCACCAGGCCCGCTTGGCTTCATTGGAGCCCATCCAGCGGCGATGGAAGGCTTCGGCATGGCGGATGTGGGCATCGAAGTTTTCCACGAACAGCCCTTCCGTCCTGGAAGGCAGCAACGCCGCTCCCACGTCGCCGGAAAACAGCACCTTGGCCCGGGCATCGTAAAGATGGAAATTTCCCGATGCATGCAGGTAGTGCGCCGGCACCGCCTGAAGTGGCAGGCCATTCAGATTGATCTCCATACCCTCATCGGGAATGGCAACGAAACTCTCGGCGCTGCCCCCGAAATGGGGAATGAAGGAAGCCCAGAGCCAGCTCACATAACAGGGCAGCCTGGGGTTGAACTCCAGCCACAGGGCCAGGGAAGAAATGATGTCCGGATCCTGATGGGAAGCGAATAGCCCCACCAGGGATGCCGGATCAAATCCGGAGGACAGGGCGGAAAACACGGCGGGAAAAATTTCGGCGCCGCCCGGGTCCAGCAGCAGGCCGGAACCGTTGCAGGCCACCAGGTATTCGTTGGTGTCAATCAGGGCATCCGGCCGGTCGGGATCGCGGACGATGGCCACCCATTTGTGTTCGCCATCCTGAAAAAAACATTGGCTTGCCTTCATTGCGACCTACCTCGGGCAAAAAAACCAGACTTGTTCAAATGACTGAGGGAGAGGCGGATTTCCTCCACCACGCCATCAAATTCACCGGACACCTGGGACAAGGCAAAGGAGAAGGCTTGCCCGTAGGCGGCCTCGATCTTGGCCGATTTGGCCAGCACCCCGCCCAGTTCGACCAGTTGAGCGACATTGCCCAGCACCAGCTTCAGCTGGCGCCGTTGCTGAGCCAGGTTTGCCTTGTGGCTTTCCAGCTTCTCCTGCCGCGCCAGCACAGCCTCCCGTACCCGGGCATTGCCGCCGCTCAGGCGTTCGGCTTCCTGCAGCAAGCGCAGGACCCGCTGATCCTGGAGCAATACCGAAACTTCGGTGACGGCCTTGTGGATCGCGCCGCCGAGGCCGCCCATGGCCGTCTTCAGATCCTGGGAAAAGACGCGCAGCTCGTTGGAGAGCACACCAAACCCCAAGGCCGTGGTGCCGGCTCGCTTGGCCAGAAAAATGGCATTCAAGGCCATGATGTTGATCTTGAATGCCACGGCAACGATGGATTTTATTTCCTCGTTGATCTGAACGATGCGGACCAGGTCCTGCCCTGCCGAACAGGGGACCAGGACCCGATTCCCGGTGCCTGGAATTTGCGTCATGCGAGCTGGGGCTTTTCCCCGCTGAGCAGGTAGTGGATCAGTTCATGGACCGGGCGGATCGCCGAACCGAAGGGCAGACTGGCCTTGCCCCGGAAGAACAGACCCTTCTGCACGTCGCCGCGTACGGCGGCGGCCAGCTGATGGTCGATACAGAACTGACCATGCTTGGGGTTGGCATCCCGCAGACCGCAGGACACCAGGCAGTCCCAGGCCAGGGTACACTGGTGATCCTTGGTTTCGGCCGCCTTCATCAGGCGTTCTTCCCGGGCCAGGTATTTTTCCAGCCAGGGAGTGCGCACGGCCCGGGCCGGCAGGCCGGCACAGCTCATGAATTCCACCACATCCTCACGTTTGGCGCCGGCAAGGATTTTCTTGAATTCGATATGGGCATCGCCTTCCTCGGAGACGGCAAAGGCGGTGCCAAGCTGCACGGCGGAGGCCCCCAGCTTGAACATGTCCAGCACTTTCTCGTGACTGTTGATACCACCGGCGGGGATCAGGGGAATGTTCTCGGATTCGATGCCCAGATCCTTGAAGGCTTGCAGCACCCCGGGTATCACCACCTCGAAGTCGAAGCGTTCGTCTTCCAGCTCATCCTTCCTGGCAGCCCCCAGGTGGCCGCCCGCATAGGCCGGGTGCTCGATCACGATGGCATCCGGCAGTTTGTTCTTGCGCATCCATTTCTTCAGGGTCAGCACCACGCCGCGCACGTCGGAAAGGATGGGAAACAGGGCTACATCGGGGAAATCAGCGGTCAGTTCCGGCAGATCCAGCGGCAAGCCGGCCCCCATCACGATGGCGTCGGCCCCGGAGGCACAGGACTGGCGCACATACTCCTGATACTGGGACACCGCCCGCATCACATTGACGGCGATCAAGCCCCGGCCTTTGGCGATCTCCTGAGCGCCCTTGATCTCCCGATCCAGGGCGATGCAATTGGCCTTCCAGATGGCCAGCTTGTTGGCATCCCGATCCTTGATACGGGAGGTCATTTCCATCAGGTCCGGGTGATGGCGGCGCAGGTCGACACTTGCCACCGTGCCTACCGCATTTTCGGCTGCCACCGCCCCCACCAGCTTATGAGCCGAGATTCCGACCCCCATCCCCCCTTGCACGATGGGCAGGAGTGACTTGTTTTTGACTTTCAGCAGAGGGAACGGGGACGGCAAGGCAGGCATCAAGTTATAACCCAATAAAAAAAGGCGGCCAAGGGTAGCAGAAAATCCGCCCCCCCGTTTGACCCAAGCAGTCTTTTCAGACAAATCATTTTTCCAGAACATAAGTCCCCGGCGCATCTGCCAGGGCTGGATACTTGCGGGTTTCGACCGGCAGGGCGTCAATAAGTTCGCCACCCCGCTCCTGCAGCCAGCGAATCCAGTCCTCCCACCAGGTACCAGGCTGCTTCTGGCTGCGCTTTAGCCAGTCCTCGTAATGCTCGTTGGGCTGGGGCTCACCGGCCCAAAAGGCGCGCTTGGGCGGATTCACGGGGGGATTGACGATGCCCAGGATGTGGCCGGAAGTGGAGAGTACAAAACGTACCGGCGCATCCACATTCACATACCGGCGGATGCGATAGCACTGGGCCCAGGGGGCAATATGATCGTCTTCCGCCGTCACCGCATAGAGCGGCTGGGTAATGCGGCGCAGGTCGATGGCCTGACCGGCGATGGTGAGTTTGTCGCGCTTGATCAGGTTGTTGTGCAGATACATCTCGCGCAGGTAGAAACTGTGCATGGCATAGGGCATGCGCGTGGTATCCATGTTCCAGAACAGCACATCGAACGGCGGCAAGGCCTCGCCATAAAGGTAGCTGTGCACCCAGTAATGCCAGACCAGGCTGTTGGAACGCAGCATGCGGAAGGCCGATGCCATCTCATTGCCTTCCAGATAGCCTTTCTTGGCCATGGCTTCTTCCAGGGCGCGAACACTGGTCTCGTCGATGAAGACCTCGATATCACCAGGATGAGAAAAATCCGTCAGGGTGGTAAACAAGGTCCAGTCCGCCACCGGCACCTTGTCGGCGCCAAACTGACGATTGGCCCAGGCCATATAGGTGGAAACCAGGGTGCCGCCAATGCAGTATCCCACCAGATGCACCTTGGGTACCTGACAGAAATCCCGCACGACTTCCACGGCCTCATGCACCCCTTCACGCAGATAGTCGTCGAAAGTGATGGCGGACATCTCCGGCGTCGGGTTCTTCCAGCTGGTGATGAAGACCGAAAAGCCCTGATCCACCAGATATTTGGCCATGCTCTTCTTGGGATTCAGGTCGAGGATGTAGAACTTGTTGATCCAGGGCGTGATGATCAGCAAGGGCACCGAGTGCACCTGCCCGGTGGTGGGGGTGTAATGGATGATTTCCAGCAAGCGGTTGCGGAAGATCACCTTGCCCGGCGTCACCGCCAGATCCCGGCCCACTTCGAAGGCATTGTCTTCCACCATCTGGATGTTGCGGACCTGGGCATCCCGCATGAAATTACGAAAACCGTTCGCCAGGCTCTTGCCGTGGCTTTCCACATATTTATGCTGTGCCACCGGATTGGCCCAGAAGAAATTGGTGGGTGCCACCGCATTCAACCATTTGCGCAACCAGAACGCCGCCCGGCGCCGCTCCCTGTCGGACAGGCCCGGGGTTTCGTAGTACATGTCCTGGAGCCGGTGCGTGAACGCCAGATACCACTCCTTGATGATGTCCCAGGTCGGCGCGTTTTCCCAGACCTGGTCGGCAAAACGCGCGTCATCCGCATTGGGCTGGATCACATCGGAGGAGGGAATCCCGAAGGCGCGCCGCATCACATGGGCCTGCAGGGCCATCAGGTCGCCGGACAGGGAAGACATGGCCCGCACCATTTCCTGGGGGTGCATCAACCAGGCCACCTGGGCATTGAGCATGGAGGTGGTCACACCGAACGGGTCCAGATGCCTGCTCAGGTTATCCCCCAGCATTTCAAGGGGGCTGACCGCATCCAGGCTGAACCCTTTGTGGTCTTTGGAGGAAAGAACGCTGGCACTCATAGGAATTTCTCCCAAGGTTGGATCACTTTTATACCACAGGCAATCCACGATCGTTCCGGCTTGATTTTCCAGCCGGCTGAGGTAGGATGAACCCTGTCGTGCTGCACAACAAACACTCATGAGGCCCAACATGTTCAAGCATATTCTGGTTCCTACCGACGGCTCCCAGTTGTCCGAAGACACCGTACGCCGCGCCGTGGCCTTTGCCAAGGAGACGGGCGCCAGGATCACCGCCTTTTTTGCCAAACCCGAATACCCCGTCACCTATTTCGGCGAAGGCGCCCTGATCGATCCCACCACTCCGGAAAAATTCGCCGAGATGGCCGACCAGCAGGCCAGGGAGGTTCTCGATTTCGTCAAGAAGCAATGCGACGAAGCCGGTGTGGATTGCCAGACCATGAGCACCACCAGCGACATTCCCTACGAAGCCATCATCAATGCCGCCGAAAAGGCCGGCTGTGACCTGATTTTCATGGCCTCGCATGGCCGCAGGGGCATCAGCGGCCTGTTGCTGGGTAGCGAGACCAACAAGGTGCTGACCCACTCCAGAATTCCCGTTCTGGTTTATCGCTGACCCCCGGGGTGGTTCGAGGCCACCCTGCCCCCCCTTCATCTGCCTCACCCTTGCCGCCTTGTTGCCGCCCTGGCCCTCACCGGGCCAGACCATGCCAATCGGCCACTCCAGGCTTGGCGCACAAGCGTCGCACCAGCACCCATGCCTGTTCCAGATGCGCCTGAGCCGCCTCGCTCAAAGGTGCCCCCAGGTCGAAGGCTTCACCCCGCACACAAAGCACGAAGGACGGTGGCGATTCGCGCCCTTGGAGCTTCTGATACACATGCAGCACGGTTGCCGGCCCCAAGGCATGGGAAGTATGGGTGAAATCCGCCGCTGGCTGGAGCGGGCCGAAGTGAAACGGCGCCGGGGTGCCGCTGCCGGCGTCGATGAACAGGGCGAGCGACTTGCCTTCCAGGTCCAGGGCGTGTTCCACCTGGAGCTGGAAATCCTCCACCAGTTCGAAACGGGCGCCGCCGGCCTGGCCAGGGAGCCAGTCCCGCAAGCGTTCCATGAGCAGCGGGCCGATGGCATCGTCCCCCCGGCTGGGATTGCCGATGGCGAAGATGACCACGTCGGGCGGCATGAAGTAAGGCTCAGTCCGCCAGGCTGGCGCAGAAACTGCCGTCGCCGTTCTTGGCCAGGCGGTCCAATGGCTGCCCTTCGACATCGACCAGTTCCACCTCCAGGGGCATCTTGCCCAGGGCATGGGTGGCGCAGGAAAGACAGGGGTCGAAGGCGCGGATGGCCACCTCGATGTGGTTGAGCAGGCCCTCGGTGATTTCCTTGCCGTGCAGGTAGCGACGCGCCACATGCCGCACCGCTTCGTTCATGGCCTGGTTGTTGTGGGTGGTGGAGACAATCAGATTGCACATGGTGATGAGATCGTTCTCGTCTACCTGGTAGTGATGGAACAGGGTGCCGCGGGGCGCTTCGATCACGCCGACCCCTTCTTGCTGGCGCACCCCATCGGTCATCAGCTCGGCACCCAGGATGTCGTCGTCGTGGAGCAGGTCCTTGATGACCTCGGCCGCATGCAGCAGCTCGATCATGCGGGTCCAGTGGTACGCCAGGGGAGCATGCATGGGGGTGCCACCGGCATAATCGACGAACTCCCGCCGCTCGGCCTCGGCCAGGGGGGTGGGAATCTGGTTGCAGTTCTGCACCCGGGCCAGGGGCCCGACCTTGTACCAGCCCCGCTCCTTGCCCAGGGACTTGATGTAGGGGAACTTCATGTAGCTCCAGGGCTTCACTTCCTCTTCGAGAAGGTCGTTGTAGCCTTGGTAATCCACCCCATCAAAGAGGATGCCGCCGTTGTCGTCCCGGGCCCGCAGGCTGCCATGGTAGAAGTCCAGGTCGCCGTTGTTGCCAACGATGGACATCATGCTGGAACGAAAGATGCCGAAGCTGTTGTAGAGGGCCGGATTGCTGGTGTGCAGTTCCATGGCCAGATGCACGGCCTCGCGGCTCCAGGCGACGATCTGGTAGATGTCCTGCAAGAGTTCATCCCGCTCGGCGCGGCTCAGGGATTTGTTCACCCCGCCGGGGATGGCGCCGGTGCCATGCACGCGCTTGCCGGCCGTGTGGCGGATCACTTCCTGGCCAAACTTGCGCAGCAGGACGCCCTTCTTCGCGATTTCCGGGTATTTCCCGGCGACCCCGACGATGTTGCGCCGGGCCACGTCGGAATCGAAGCCAAAGAGCAGGTCCGGCGAGGACAGGTGGAAGAAATGCAGGGCGTGGGATTGCAACATCTGACCGTAGTGCATCAGGCGGCGGATCTTCTCCGCCGTGGGCGTCAGCTTTTTGATGCCCAGCACCCGGTCCAGGGCCTTGGCGGCGGCCAGATGGTGGGAGACGGGACAGATGCCGCACAGGCGCTGCACCATCACCGGCACTTCCCAGTACGGGCGCCCCTGGATGAAGCGTTCGAAGCCCCTGAACTCGACGATGTGCAGGCGCACCTGATGCACCTTGTTCTGGTCGTCCAGGAGAAGGGTTACCTTGCCGTGGCCTTCGACCCGGGAGACGGGGTCGATGGCGACACGGCGCAATTTTTCGGGATGCTCGGCGGTTTCGAGATCAAAGCTCATGGTCGCCCTCTCAGTCGTAGTGAATCAGTCCGTGGCCCAGGCTGGGGGCCTTGCCGGACAGCAAATCGGTCAACACCTTCCAGATCGCGTCGCCGGAGGGCGGACAACCGGGAATGAACACATCCACCTTCACCACCTCATGGATGGGATGCACCTGGTTCAAAGGCAGGGGCAGTTCCGGATCACTGGGAATCAGGCCGTTACCCAGGCCCGGGCTGGACAGGTAAACCTCGGAAAGAATGTCGGTGAGCGGCAGATGGTTGCGCTGCGCCGGCAGGCCGCCGTTCACCGCGCAGGCCCCGAGCGCAATCAGCACCTTGCACTGCTTGCGGAATTCGCGCAGCACATGCACGTTCTCGGCATTGCACAGCCCGCCTTCGATGAGGCCGATGTCGCACACCCCGACTTCCTTGATGTCCGTGATCGGCGAACGGTCGAATTCCACCCGTTCAAGCAGATCAAAGAGGCGCTCATCGATGTCCAGGAAAGACATGTGGCAGCCGAAGCAGCCCGCCAGCGACGTGGTGGCGACCTTGAGCTTTTTCTTTTCGGTGACTTCCATCTCAGATCTCCTCGGTCAGGGCGGCAGGGGCCGGCACGTGACCGGAAATGGGCACCTCATCATAGGTGCGCTGGCCAATCGGCACTTTGAAACCCTGGCGTTTCTTCAGGATCACCCCCACCGGACAAACCTGCACCGCCTTGTCTTCGAGCGCCACGTTGGTATCGGCGAGCCGGCCCGAGGCGGCATTGACGATCAGATGGGAGTCGATACCCCGACCCGCCAGGGCAAACACGTTCTTCTTGTCCACATCGCGGCTGGCCCGCACGCAAAGGGAACAGAGGATGCAGCGGTTGAAATCGAGCAGCAATTCCGGGTGCGAGGCATCCACCGGCCGATCCGGGAAGAAGTGATCGAAATGCGGCGACATCATGCCGAGCTCATAAGCCGTGGCCTGCAGCTGGCAATCGCCACTCTTCTCACAGGACGGACAGAAATGGTTGCCCTCGACAAACAGCATCTGCACCAGGGTGCGCCGTTCGGCGTTCAAATCCTCGGTATTGCTCTCCACCTGCAAACCCGGTGCGGCCTTGAAGGTGCAGGAGGCCGTGTGCCGGCCATTGACCTTGACGGTACACAGCTTGCAGGAGCCATGCGGCTTGAACTCCGGGTGATAGCAGAGCCGGGGGATATAGACGCCGGCGGCCGAAGCGGCCTGAATGATGGTCTGACCGGGGGCAAAGGGGATTTCCTGGCCATCCAGGACAAAGGTTTCACTCATTGGGCAGCTCCATGTTCAGCGGCGAAGTGGGCCTGTTCATCATCACGACGGGTCATCTGGCGGGCCTGGGACAGGGCCCGGTCGAGATCGAAGGCGGGGGTGAAATCCTGATGAGCCATACGGGCATCGTAGGCCGGGCGGAATTTCCCGATGGTGTCGAGCACCGGGTTGCAGGCGGAGTGGCCCAGGCCGCAATGGCTCATGGCCTGCAGGATGTAGTTGAGCTTCTCGATCTCCTCGAAATCATAGGGAGAACCGTGGCCGTTATGAAGCTTGTCCATCAGATTCTTGAGAAGCGAGGTCCCGACCCGGCAGGGGGTGCAGAAGCCGCAGCTTTCGTGGGCAAAGAAATGCACGAAGTTACGTGCCACTTCAAACATGTCCCGAGTCTGGTCGAACACCATGAAGGCCCCCGCGGTGGGAATGTCCTCGAAGCAGATCCTGCGCTCAAACTCGTGCGCGGCGATGGTAAAGCCGGAAGGCCCGCTCACCTGCACGGCATGGGTATTCCTGGCGCCACAGGCTTCCAGCACCTCGACCACCCGGACGCCGAAGGGGAATTCATAGATCCCGGGGCGTTCGCAGTCACCGGACACCGACAAGATCTTGCTGCCGGCCGACTGGGCGGTGCCGATATTCTTGTACCACTCTCCCCCGTTCAGGGCGATCAGGGCCGCGGCGGCGAAGGTTTCCACGTTATTGACGATGGTGGGCTGATCCAGATAGCCATGGGTGACCGGGAAGGGTGGCCGGTTGCGTGGGGTGCCGCGCTTGCCCTCCAGGGACTCGATCAGGGCCGACTCCTCGCCGCAGACATAGGCACCGAAACCGACGTGAATCTTGATGTCGAAATCCGCCCCGGGAATGCCGATGATGCTGTGACCGAGCAGATTGTCGCGCCGACGCCGGGCCAGCACCCCCTCCAGGTGTTCGAGCAGGTAACGATACTCGCCGCGCAGGTAGAGGAAACCCCGACGGGCACCTACGGCGTAGGCCGCCAGGGTCATGCCCTCGAACACCATGTCGGCATGGGAAGTCAGCAGCACCCGGTCCTTGAAGGTGCCGGGTTCGCCTTCATCTGCATTGCAGACGACGATACGATCCTGACCCTCGGCCAGGGGTGCGTTCCGGCAGGCCTCCCACTTCAAACCCGTGGTAAACCCTGCGCCGCCACGGCCGCGCAGGTTGGCACGCTTGATCTCATCGAGCATGGTAGCCGGCCCCACCAGCCCGCGCGGCAGACCTTCGCGCCAGGAGCGGGTATTGGACGCCTGCATGCCCTCGGTTTCCACCCGGGCGTGCAAGCCTCGCAGGCTGGAGCCAGGCTCGAAATGGCTGTCGAGCAGAATATCCCGACGCCGGATGTTGTCCTCCACCCGGAAATATTCCTCGGGCCACTCGCTCAAAGGCGCCTGATTGCGCACCAGTTCGGCGATTTCGACGATACGGGCCTCATCCACCCGGGTAATGGCCCGGCCATTGACCAGCAGGGCCGGCCCCTGGTCGCACATGCCGGTGCAGGAGGTGGTGGTGATGCTCACCAGACCGTCTTCCGACACCTTGCCCGGCTCGACCCAGAGTAGCTGGCAGAGCTGCTCCATGAGGGCCTGGTTACCCAGCATGCGGTCGGTGATGTTGTCGGAAAAGAGGATGCGGTAGCGCCCCACGGGCTGCAGATGCAAGAAGGCGTAGAAACTGGCAGCCCCGATGATCTTGGAGCGGGGTACGGCCAGGGCGGTTTCCAGGGCCGCCACCCTATCCGGGCTGATCCAGCCCTCCTCTTCTTGCACCTCACGCAAGATCTGCAACAGATTGTGGGGATTACCCTCGTATTTACGCAGGATGCTTTGCAGTCCACCTGAATTCACCATATCTCCTTCCCTCGTCCCGGGTTTGACCGGGCAAGCATAGCCGGCTTCCATCACATTTTTATGACTCGAATCAAAACTCTTCCATTAACAATTCCTTCATATGCATACGCAAAAACTCCGATAAGCTAGCAAACGCAGTACGGGAGAGCACACACCAAAGAACATTTTGTTGCGGCGCAATAAAACCTATACTGTCGCTGACTCAACCAAAAAGGGAGCATCTCCAGCATGTTCAATCTGCACGGCAAAAAGGGCCTGATCGTCGGTGTCGCCAACAACCACAGCATTGCCTATGGCTGCGCCAAGGCGTTTGACCTCTGTGGCGCCGATCTGGCCATCACTTATATCAATGCCAAGTCCGAAACCTATGTGCGACCCCTGGCCGAAATCCTGGGCGCCGACATCATCGCCCCCCTGGACGTGGAACACCCCGAGCAACTTGAAGCCCTGTTCAAACAGATCGAGGAAAAGTGGGGCAAGCTGGATTTCCTGGTGCACTCCATCGCCTTCGCACCCATGAATGACCTGCATGGCCGTGTGACCGACTCCAGCCGGGAAGGCTTCCTGCGCGCCATGGACATTTCCTGTCATTCCTTCGTGCGCATGGCCAAGCTGGCCGAGCCCCTGATGGCGGACGGCGGCTGCCTGCTCACCATGAGCTACATGGGTGCCGATGAAGTGATTGAAAACTACGGCATCATGGGCCCGGTCAAGGCAGCCCTCCAGTCCGTGTCCCGCTACCTGGCCGCCGAACTGGGTCCCAAGGGCATCCGGGTGCACGCCATTTCCCCGGGCCCCCTGGCCACCCGTGCCGCTTCCGGCATCAAGGAATTCGATAAACTGATGGAAAATGCCGTCGAACGGGCGCCCCTGCACACGCTGGTCTCCATCGAAGACATCGGCGCCCTTGCTGCCTATCTGGTCAGCGACGTGGCCAAGAGCCTGACCGGCAGCACCATTCATATCGACGGCGGCTACCACATCGTCGGCTGATCAATCTTTTCAGGAAAAACTCTCCATGCATATCAACCAACAACAACGCATGATCGTCAACCGCACCTTTGACGAAATCCAGATCGGCGACAATGCCTCGCTGACCCGCACCCTTCACGCCGACGACATCAAGCTGTTTGCCATCATGACCGGCGACGTCAACCCGGCCGTGGTGGACCCGGAATTTGCCCATAGCGGCATCTTCCGGGAAGTGGTGGCACACGGCATGTGGAGCGGCTCCCTGATTTCCACCGTGCTCGGCACCCAGTTCCCCGGGCCAGGCACCATCCTGATCGACCAGTCCCTGCATTTTGCCCGACCGGTGCGGGTGGGTGACACCATCACCATCACCATTACCGCCAAGCAGAAGTTCGAGCACAACAAGCACATCATCCTGGATTGCCTCTGCCTCAACCAGGATGGCCTGCCTGTCGTCCAGGGCAGCGCTGAAGTCCTGGCTCCCACCCAGAAGGTGGAACGCCAGGCCATGCACATGCCCGACGTGACCTTCGACAACAAGGAAGAACGCTTCAACCGCCTGATCTCCCGGGTCAAGGGCCTGGAGCCCATTCCCATGGCCGTGGCCCATCCCTGCGACCGGGAATCCCTCAAGGGTCCCGTGATGGCCGCCCAGGAAGGCATCATCGAGCCCATCCTCGTCGGTCCCGAATCCAAGATCCGCGCCGTGGCCGAGGAATTCGACATCGACATCTCCGGCATCCGCATCGTCGATACCAAGCACAGCCACGAATCCGCCGCCCTGGCCGTGACCCTGGTACGCACCGGCGACGCTGAAGCCTTGATGAAGGGCAGCCTGCACACCGACGAACTGATGGGTGAAGTAGTGTCCCGGGCCAACGGCCTGCGCACCGCCCGCCGCATCAGCCACGTGTTCCTGATGGACGTACCGACCTACCACCGCCCCCTGCTGATCACCGATGCTGCCATCAACATCGCCCCCACCCTCGAAGAGAAAGTGGACATCATCCAGAACGCCATCGACCTGGCCCACATCCTCGGCATCCCCGACCCCAAGGTCGCGATTCTTTCCGCTGTGGAAACCGTGAATCCCAAGATTCAATCCACCCTGGACGCCGCCGCCCTGTGCAAGATGGCGGATCGCGGCCAGATCAAGGGCGGCACCCTGGACGGCCCCCTGGCCTTCGACAACGCGGTGTCCATCGAGGCTGCCATCACCAAGGGCATCAAGTCCTCGGTCGCCGGCCATGCCGAAATCCTGGTGGTGCCCGACCTGGAATCCGGCAACATGGTCGCCAAGCAGCTGGAATACCTGGCCAACGCCCTGACCGCCGGCGTGGTGCTGGGTGCCAAGGTACCCATCGTGCTCACCTCCCGGGCCGACACCGCCGAAACCCGTACCGCCTCCTGTGCCGTAGCCGCCCTGATCGCCCACGCCAACCGCAAGAAAAGCGGGGCCTGAGCCATGAACAACAAGGCCATCCTCACCATCAATGCGGGCTCGTCCTCCATCAAGTTCGCGGTCTTTTCCCTGACCCATCCGCTCTCTGCCACGGCACTGGTTTCCGGGCAGATCGACGGCATCGGCACCGCCGCCACCAAGCTGCTGGCCAAGGATCATGCAGGCATCAAAGTGGCGGACGACAAGCTGCCCACCGAAAACCCCAGTCACCAGCAGGCCTTCGATTACCTGTTCAAGTGGTATGCCGAACACAGCGCCGGCCGCGAAATCATTGCGGTGGGCCATCGGGTGGTCCATGGGGGCCAGCGTTATGCCAAACCCATCAAACTGGATGACGCCACCCTGGAACAGCTGGCAGCCCTGACGCCCCTGGCTCCCCTGCATCAGCCCCACAACCTGGCCGGCGCCTACGCCATCCAGGCCCTGATGCCTGCCGTGCCCCAGGTCGCCTGTTTCGACACCGCCTTCCACCGCCACCAGCCCGACGTAGCCCAGATCTTCGGCCTGCCACGCCACATCACCGCCGAAGGCGTGCGGCGTTACGGTTTCCACGGTCTCTCTTATGAATACATCGCCCGGACCCTGCCCCAGCATTCCCCCCGCGCCAATGGCCGGGTGGTGATCTGCCACCTCGGCAATGGTTCCAGCATGGCCGCCATGGTCAATCAAAAGGGCGTCGCATCGACCATGGGCTTCACCGCCGTGGATGGCCTGGTCATGGGCACCCGCACCGGCAGCCTGGACCCGGGCGTGATCCTGTACCTGATGGAAAACAAAGGCATGGGGGTCAAGGAACTGACCCAGCTGCTTTACAAGGAATCCGGCCTCCTGGGCGTTTCCGGCATCAGCCAGGACATGCGCACCCTGCTCGCCAGCGACAAGCCGGAAGCCAATGAAGCCGTGGATCTGTACTGCTACCGCATCGTCCGGGAGCTGGGCTCCATGGCCGCGGCAGCCGGCGGTCTGGATGCCGTGGTATTCACCGGCGGCATCGGCGAACACGCGGCCGAAGTGCGCCGCCGCGTCGCCCTCCAGTCCGGCTGGCTGGGGATCAAGCTGTCTCCGGAGGCCAATGCCCGGCACGACATCCGCATCAGCGCCCCGGACAGCACCGTGGATGTACTGGTGATCCCCACCAATGAGGAATGGATGATTGCCCACCACACCCAGACCCTGCTGAACCTGTAAGGCAACGCTCCAGCACCCGCCGGAATTCCTGAAGGAGTTCCGGCTTTTTTCGTTGACGGCAGTCCCCGTCAACGAAAAATGGGGCTGGCAGCCCCATCAAAACTGCCCCCTGGAATCGAAGGATCCGAACGACCTCGAAGCCCAGCAAAAACCCCGAGAAACGACTTGGCCGGGGCCTGGCGACGACCGGGCCCCGCCTCGTACGACACGGTTACGAGGCGGGGAAATCACATATTGGGATAGTTGGGTCCGCCCCCACCCTCCGGCACCACCCAGTGAATGTTCTGAGTCGGGTCCTTGATGTCGCAAGTCTTGCAGTGCACGCAGTTCTGGGCATTGATCTGGAGGCGGGGCTGGCCCTCCTCCTCACCCAGGATTTCATACACTCCCGCCGGGCAGTAGCGGGTTTCCGGCGCGCCATAGCGGGCCAGATTGATGCGCACCGGCACACTCTCATCCTTGAGTTGCAGATGGCAGCGCTGGTTTTCCTCGTGATGGGTATTGGAGAGAAACACCGAGGAAAGCCGGTCGAAGGTCAGCACCCCATCGGGCTTGGGATAGTTGATCGGGCGGTGCCGGGATTTTTCTTCCAGGGCCGTATGGTCGGCGTGATGGCCAAGAGTCCATGGCGCCTTGCCGCGGAACAGGTAGGTATCCACTGCCGCCAGGGCCAGACCGGGCCAGAGGCCCCACTTGAAGCCGGGACGAATGTTGCGCACGCCGTGAAGCTCCGGCCACAGCCAGCTGGCCTTCATCCGTTCCGGATAGGCGGTGACTTCATTCCCCGCCCCTTCATGCCCAGCCCCTTCGAGCCCCAGATGCTCGAACACCGCCTCGGCTGCCAGCATGCCGGACTTCATGGCCGTATGACAGCCCTTGATCTTGGGGACATTGAGAAAGCCGGCGGTGTCGCCAATCAGCAGGCCGCCCGGAAAAGTCAGCTTGGGAATGGACTGGAATCCCCCTTCCGACAGGGCCCGGGCCCCGTAGGCAATGCGCCGGCCACCGGCAAAGGTGTCGCGCACGCAGGGATGCGTCTTGAAACGCTGGAATTCCTCGAAGGGCGACAGCCAGGGATTCTTGTAGTCGAGGCCGATCACGAAGCCCACCGCCACCTGGTTGTTTTCCAGGTGATAGAGGAAGGAGCCGCCGTAGGTGTCGGTGCTCAGGGGCCAGCCGATGGTGTGCACGATCTTGCCGGGCCGATGCCGGGCCGGGTCCACTTCCCAGAGTTCCTTGATGCCGATGCCGTAGGTCTGGGGCTGAGCCTCCTTGCATAGCTCAAAGCGCTCGAACAGTTCGCCGGTCAGGGAGCCCCGGCAGCCTTCCGAAAAGAAGGTCTGGCGGGCGTGCAATTCCATGCCCGGCTGATAGTTGCCGGTGGGCTTGCCATCCTTGCCGATCCCCATGTCGCCAGTGGCGACGCCCTTGACACTGCCGTCGGCGTGGTACAGCACTTCGGCCACGGCGAAGCCGGGATAGATTTCCACCCCCAGGGCTTCGGCCTGTTCACCCAGCCAGCGGCACAGGTTGCCCAGGCTGATGATGTAATTGCCCTGATTGTGCATCTGGGGCGGGTTCGGCAGCGCATGGGCACCACTTGTTGTGAGGAACAGGAAATGGTCTTCGGTGGCCGGCGTATGCAAGGGCGCGCCCCGCTCCCTCCAGTCCGGGAACAGTTCGTCCAGAGCCCGGGGTTCGAAACAGGCACCGGAGAGGATATGGGCGCCCACTTCCGAGCCCTTTTCCAGTACGCAGACCGACAACTCCCGGCCAGCGGCTTCCGCCAGCTGCTTGAGGCGAATCGCTGCGGACAAGCCCGAGGGGCCGGCGCCGACGATCACCACGTCGTATTCCATGAACTCCCGTTCAGTGCTCATGGCCGTGCCTTAAAAGAGGGTTTCGGGCAGTTCCAGCACCGCGCCGCTGCCGCCGGTAATGGCGGTGGCCAGGCCCTGGGACTGGGGCAACTGATGCTGGACGAAATAGCGGGCAGTCGCCAGCTTGGCCTTGTAGAAGTCGTCGCTGCTGCCAGCGTCCAGGTAGCCCTGGGCGATCCGGGCGGCCTTCGCCATCAACCAGCCCCCCACCACGATGCCGGTCAGCTTCAGGTAGGGCACGGCGCCGGCGGCGGCGGCCTGGGGCTGGCGGTCGTAGGTCTGCAGCAGCCAGTCGGTTGCCTCCTTCAGGGCGGCGATGCCGGCCTGGAGGGGGCGGCCGATGTCGGCCAGTTTCACGTCGCCGGCGAGCTGATCGGCAAAGGCGGCGATTTCGGCCTGGAGCGCCCGGGCAGTAAAACCGGTCTCCCCGGCCTCGTTCTTTTCCCGCGCCAGCTTGCGGCCGATCAGGTCGTTGGCCTGGATGGCGGTGGTGCCCTCGTAGATGGGGGTGATGCGGGCATCGCGGAAATACTGGGCGGCCCCGGTTTCTTCCACAAAACCGACGCCGCCGTGGATCTGGATGCCGGTGGAGGCGATCTCCACGGCGCTTTCGGTGCACCAGCCCTTCACCACCGGGGTCAATAGTTCGACATAGGCCTGGCTCTGCTGGCACATGCCGGCGTCCGGATGGGCATGGGCCTTGTCGAGGTGGCCGGCAACCCAGTAGGCCAGGGCGCGCATGGCTTCGGTGCGGGACTTCATGTCCATCAACATGCGGCGCACATCCGGGTGGTGCAAGATCGGCTTGGGAATGCCGGACTTGTCGCCGATGGGGGCACCCTGGACCCGCTCCCGGGCATAGGCGAGGGCGTGCTGGTAGGCTCGCTCGGAGACGCCTACTCCTTCCAGGCCGACATTGAGGCGGGCGTGGTTCATCATGGTGAACATGTAGCCCAGCCCCTTGTGGGCCTCGCCGATCATCCAGCCGATGGCGCCCTCCTTCTCGCCGAAGGACATCACCGCCGTGGGGCTGGCGTGGATGCCCAGCTTGTGTTCGATGGAGGCGCACACCAGGTCATTCCGCTCCCCCAGGCTGCCGTCGTCGTTTACCAGGAACTTGGGCACCAGAAACAGGGAAATGCCCTTCACGCCCGGGGGCGCATCGGGCAGCCGGGCCAGCACCAGGTGGATGATGTTCTCCGCCATGTCGTGCTCGCCCCAGGTGATGAAGATCTTGGTGCCGCTGATCCGGTAGCTGCCGTCGGCCTGGGGCACGGCCTTGCTGCGCACGGCAGACAGGTCGGAACCGGCCTGGGGCTCGGTGAGATTCATGGTGCCGGTCCAGGTACCCGCCACCATGTTGGGCAGGTACTTGGCCTTCAGTTCATCGGAACCGTGATGGCGGATGGCCTCGATGGCGCCGTGGGTGAGCATGGGGCAAAGGGCAAAGGCGACGCTGGCCGACTTCCACATTTCCGAGACGGCCATGCTCACCAGCTGCGGCAGGCCTTGGCCGCCATACTCGGGGCTGGCGGGCATGGCATGCCAGCCAGTCTCGCAAAAGAGCTGGAAGGCTTCCTTGTAGCCGGGGGAGGTGGTGACCTCACCGTCCTTGCATACGGCCCCTTGGCGGTCCCCCTTGGGATTGATGGAATCGATGACTTCGGCGGCAAACTTGCCGGCCTCATCGAGGATGGTTTCCACCAGTTCCGGGTCGGTCTCCTCAAAACCGGGCAAGCCGGTGATCTCTTCCAGGCCGGCCAGTTCGTTGAGGACAAAGCGCATGTCGCGCACGGGAGCGATATAGGTGCTCATGATTTCTCCGTTATCGGTCGCGGCCGGACCCCGGGGTCCGGCGCAAAGGGATGAAAAGGGCGGCGCCCCTCGAAGGAAGGCGCCCCTCAGAGGGCGGCGATCAGCTGGGGCACGGCCTCGTTCAGGTCAGCCACCAGGCCATAGTCGGCGACCTGGAAGATGGGGGCGTCCGGATCCTTGTTGATGGCCACGATGACCTTGGAATCCTTCATGCCGGCCAGGTGCTGGAT
>NZ_JBASOH010000008.1:0-67092 GCF_049658005.1 Azovibrio sp.
GCCTGACCTCGTGGGGCACCCGCGAGCAGGTATTCAAGGACCTGCCCCTGCACGGCAAGCGCGTGGGCATCGGCATCGACACCAAGCGGCTGCGCTGCCAGGCCTGCGGCAAGACCTTCTCGCAGGCACTGCCGCTGCTGGCCGGGAACCGGATGATCGTGGACATGCTCCCCGACCGGAACAAGGACACGGTGGGACACGGTGGGACACGGTGGCGAAGTACCTGTTCAAGATGCCGAACCGGGACAAGGTGCCGTACGTGGCAATGGCCATGTGGACGCCCTACCGCGATGCGGTGAGCGCGGTGCTGCCGGACGCCACCATCGTCATCGACAAGTTCCACGTCGTCAGAATGGCGAACGACGCGATGGAGAAGGCCCGCAAAGGACTGCGGGCCGAACTGACGCTGAAACAAAAGCGCGGCCTGATGCACGACCGCTTCGTCCTCTTGAAGCGCGAGCGCGACCTGAGCGACGAGGAACGCCTGAACCTCGATGGCTGGACGAAGCACTATCCAGCCTCTGGGAGAGGCGTACCGGCTCAAGGAAGCCTTCTACGCCCTCTACGAGGCGGGGGAGCTTTGATCCTGCTTCAACACGCTGTTACGAATAGCCCAAATTTTCATATGCTGAAAAAGATCAATGTCGAGCACCTCCGGGTTGGCATGCACCTGGAGCAATTCTGCGGTTCCTGGATGGATCATCCCTTCTGGCGCAACCGTTTCGTCATCACTGATCCCCAGGATCTGCTGCGCATCCGGGCAAATGGGGCATCGAGGATGTAGACCGTTTCTGGGTCGGGGATAGCCAACCTCCGGTCTGAGGCTGTCAGCCTGGAGCAAGCTGCCGCGCTTATAATCGCGCCATGGTTTCCGTCGTTCACTCCGTCGCCGCTCAGAGCGATTATCAGCACTCCCTGCAAACCTTGTCCGATGGACTGACGGCCGAAGAGGCCGGACGGCTTGCGGCTGCCCTGGATTTTGCCCGGGAAGTGTATGGGGATGCATCCCTGGGCAGCGGCGAAGGCATCTGGTCCCATGCCCTTGGCATGGCCCTGATCGTGGCCGGTCTGCGTCTCGATGCGGATTCCCGCCTGGCCGCCCTGCTGTTTGCCGTACCCGCCTACGATGCGCATGGCAGCCAGCACATCAGCAACCGTTTTGGCCAAGATGTGGCCTCGCTGGTCCAGGGGATTTCCCGCCTCAACCGCTTGCGTCCGATCACCCGGGGCTTCATGGCGGGCAGCAGTGAAGCCGGCAACAGCAATTCCCAGGAAACCCGCGCCCAGGTGGAAGTGCTGCGCAAGATGCTGCTGGCGATGGTGGAGGATATCCGCGTCGTTTTGCTGCGCCTCGCTTCCCGCACCCAGACCCTGCGTTATTACGCGGCCAATCCCGATGAGCTGCGGGTCCAGGTGGCCAGGGAAACCCTGGAGCTGTATTCCCCCTTGGCCAACCGGCTGGGGGTCTGGGAGCTGAAGTGGGAGCTGGAGGACCTTTCTTTCCGCTTCCTGCACCCGGAGACCTACAAGAAAATTGCCAGGATGCTCGATGAGAAGCGCCTCGAGCGGGAACAGTTCATCGCCGATGCCATCGAGCGGGTCAAGAGCGAGCTGGCCGGCCTGGGCATTGCCGCCGAGGTCTATGGCCGCCCCAAGCACATCTACAGCATCTGGAACAAGATGCGCAAAAAGGGGGTGGAATTTTCCGAGGTGTACGATATCCGCGC
This sequence comes from Azovibrio sp., assembly GCF_049658005.1. Classification (NCBI taxonomy): domain Bacteria; kingdom Pseudomonadati; phylum Pseudomonadota; class Betaproteobacteria; order Rhodocyclales; family Rhodocyclaceae; genus Azovibrio; species Azovibrio sp. The sequence continues at coordinate 1,728 of NZ_JBASOH010000008.1, forward strand.
CCTGCGGGTCATCGTCGATGGGGTGAAGGATTGCTACACCACCCTGGGCATCGTGCACAACATCTGGACGCCCATCCCCAAGGAATTCGACGACTACATCTCCAATCCCAAGGGCAACTACTACCGCTCCTTGCACACGGCGGTGCGTTGTCCGGATGGGCGATCCCTGGAGGTGCAGATCCGCACCTGGGACATGCACCACCATGCGGAACTGGGGGTGGCAGCCCACTGGCGCTACAAGGAAGGCAGCAAGAGTGGCGGCGAGGACCGCTACGACGAGAAGATCGCCTGGTTGCGCCAGATCCTGACCTGGAAGGACGAGGTGGCCGACAGCTCCGACTGGGTACGGTATTACAAGCAGGCCGCCCTGGATGAAACCATTTACATCATGACCCCCCAGGGCAAGGTGGTGGATCTGCCTCGGGGCGCCACGGCGCTGGATTTTGCCTACCGGGTGCATACGGACCTGGGCCATCGCTGCCGGGGCGCCAAGGTCGACGGCTTGCTGGCGCCGCTGAACACGGCGCTGAAGACCGGTCAGCGGGTGGAAATCATCACGGCCAAACAGGGCGGTCCTTCCCGGGACTGGCTCAACCCGGCCCAAGGCTACATCCATACCAAGGGGGCCCGGACCAAGGTGCGGCAGTGGTTTGCCAGCCTGGCCCTGGAAGAAACCCTGGCCGATGGCCGCGCCATCGTCGCCAAGGAGGTGCAGCGCCTGGGGCAGGGCGGGGTGAATCTCGAGGACCTGGCTCATCGTCTGGGCTTTACCAAGGCCGATGAACTGTTCATTGCCGCAGCCCGCAACGAGCTCAACCTGCGCCAGTTGCAGTCCGTGGCCCGGGGGGATGCGGCCAGCCAGGCCGGGACGGATGACGGCGATCAGTCGCCCATTGCCCTGCGCCGACCGGCGGAGGAGCCTCAGGGCATCCTCATCGTCGGGGTGGACAAACTGCTCACCCAGCTCGCCCGCTGCTGCAAGCCGACCCCCCCGGACCCCATCGAAGGCTTTGTGACCCGGGGCAAGGGAATTTCCATCCATCGGGTGGATTGCCCCAACTTTCAGCACCTGGCGGCCCTGCACCCGGAGCGGGTGATTGAAACCGACTGGGGTGGGGCCGAGGCCAAGGGGATTTTTGCCTCCGATATCGTGGTGGACGCCCACGACCGTCAGGGCCTGCTGCGGGATATTTCCGAAATCTTCGCCAAGGAAAAGATCAATGTGATCGGGGTCAATACCCAGTCCAGACAGGGCAAGGCCCGCATGGGCTTCACTGTGGAAGTGCATAACCTGCAGCAACTCAAGCGCATTCTGGGCCTGATCCACGAAGTGGAAGGGGTGGTGGCCGCCCGCCGGGGTTGAGGCCTTCTGCAAAAGCGCCAAAGCCCCCGTCCGCTGACTGGGGCTTCGGGGACTCGCTCCGGCGGGGGGCCAGGTGCGATTCAGTGCCGAATCAGTGTCCCAGGGAGGCCATCAGTTCTGCCTGGGCGTTTCTGGGTTTGGAGCGGCTGTTGCGCTTGCGGCTGTAACTGCCGTCGCTGGACATTTCCCAGGCCAGCTGGTTGTCGGCCAGGTAGTGGCGCAGCCCTTCGAGCATGACCCGTTTTTTCAGCCGCAGGTCGAGGATGGGGAAAGCCAGTTCGATGCGCCGGAAGAAGTTGCGATCCATCCAGTCGGCGCTGGAGAGGTAGAGTTTTTCTTCACCATCGGCAAAGAAGTAGAACACCCGGTGGTGTTCCAGGAAGCGGCCGATGATGGAGCGCACCCGGATGTTGTCGGAGAGGCCGGGCACGCCCGGGCGCAGGGCGCAGACGCCGCGTACGATCAGGTCGATCTGGACCCCGGCCTGGGAAGCCTCATAGAGAGCGTTGATGGTTTCCGGTTCGAGCAGGGCATTCATCTTCGCCACGATCGTGGCCTTCTTGCCGGCCCGGGCGTTTTCCGCCTCGGCCTGGATGCAGGTGACGATGTTGGACTGCAGGGTGAAGGGGGCCTGCCACAGGTGCTTCAGGGTGCGGGCCTTGCCCAGGCCGGTGAGCTGTTTGAACACTTCGGAGACGTCCTGGCAGACTTCTTCATTGGCGGTGAGGAGGCCGAAGTCCGAGTACAGGCGGGCGGTGCGCGGGTGGTAATTGCCGGTGCCCAGATGCACATAGCGGCGCAGCTGGCCTTCTTCCCGGCGCACGATCAAAAGCGCCTTGGCGTGCACCTTGTAGCCCACCACGCCATAGACCACGTGGGCCCCCACTTCTTCGAGCTTGGTGGCCCAGCCGATGTTGGCCTCCTCGTCGAAACGGGCCATCAGCTCCACCACCACGGTCACTTCCTTGCCGTTCTGGGCGGCGCGGATCAGCGACTGCATCAGCACCGAGTCGGTGCCGGTGCGGTACACCGTCATCTTGATGGCCGCCACCTGGGGATCGGTGGCGGCCTGCTGCAAGAGGTCGATGACCGGGGAGAAGGACTGGTAGGGGTGGTGCAGCAGGATGTCCCCCTGGCGGATGGTGGCGAAGATGTTGGGGTTCTTGTCCAGCCCCTTGGGCAGGCCGGGCGAGTAGGGGGGATACTTCAGGTCGGGGCGGTCCACCCAGTCCGGCGTCTGCATCAGGCGCACCAGGTTGACCGGGCCCTGGACCCGGTACAGGTCGGCTTCGGTGAGGTTGAACTGGGAAAGCAGGAAGGCGGTCATCACCGGCGAGCAGTTGTCCGCCACTTCGAGGCGCACCGCGTCGCCAAAGTGGCGGTGTGGCAGTTCGCCCTGGAGCTTGGTGCGCAGGTTGGTGATTTCTTCCTCATCCACGAACAGATCCGAATTGCGGGTGACCCGGAACTGGTAGCAGCCTAGCACCGTCATGCCCGAGAACAGCTCGCCGACGAACTCGTGCAGGATCGAGGACAGGAACACGAAGCCGTAGGGGCAGCCCGCCAGTTCCGGCGGCAGCTGCACCACCCGGGGCAGCATCCGGGGGGCCTGGACGATGGCGGCGCCGGAACTGCGGCCGAAGGCGTCCTTCCCCTGCAGTTCCACGGCGAAGTTGAGGCTCTTGTTGAGCACCCTGGGGAAAGGGTGGGAGGGGTCGAGCCCGATGGGAGTGAGGACCGGGATCACCTCGCGGATGAAATAGTCCCTGATCCAGGCCCGCTGTTCCTCGTTCCAGACGGCGCGGCGGATGAAATGCACACCTTCGGCGGCGAGCTGGGGGGTGACTTCCTGATTGAAGATCTGGTACTGCTCGCCAACCAGGGCGTGCGCCTCGGCGCTCACCAGCCGGAATACCTCATGCGCGGTCTTGCCGTCGGTGGTGAGGGTGGAGGCATTGGCCCGGATCTGCTCCTTGAGGCCGGCGACGCGGATCTCGAAAAATTCGTCCATATTGCTGGATACGATGCAAAGAAAGCGTAGCCGCTCCAGCAGCGGGGTGCGTTCGTCCCGGGCCTGGGCCATGACCCGGCGGTTGAAGGCCAGAAGGCCCAATTCCCGGTTCAGATAGTGATCGGCAGGAAACTGGCGTTGGTGGGCGGGGCGGTTCATGTTGGGGGGTCCTCTGGAGACTTCAGGTAAGGAGTTGCGTCTAAGCCTGTCATTTTTTTACAGTTACATTAAGGGAATATTACCGGGGAAGAGAAAGAAAGCCCAGGAAATGGCAGTGGTAGAATCGCTCTTCCCAATTCAAGCCGGAATTTGATGGAATACGAAACCATTGCCGCAGTGGATCTTGGCTCCAACAGCTTTCGCCTCCAGGTGGGGCGGGTGGTGGAGAATCAGATTTATCCCCTGGATTCCGTCAAGGAAACCGTGCGTCTGGCCAGCGGCCTGACTCCTGAAAAGATGCTGGACGAGCCTTCCCAGACCCGTGGCCTGGAAGCCCTGCGCCGTTTCGGTGAGCGGCTGCGGGGTCTCGGGGAGGGGGCTGTACGGGCCGTGGCCACCAATACCCTGCGCGTAGCCAAGAATGCGCGGGAGTTCCTGGTCCTGGGGGAGGCCGCCCTGGGTTTTCCCATCGAAGTGATCGCCGGCCGGGAAGAGGCGCGCCTGATCTATATCGGCGCCGTTCACTCCCTGCCCCTGGCGCCTCACAAGCGCCTGGTGGTGGATATCGGCGGCGGTTCCACGGAATTCATCATCGGCAGGAAGTCCGACCCGATGCTGACCGAGTCCCTCTACATGGGCTGTGTCAGCTATACCTTGCGCTACTTTTCCGATGGCCGGGTGGACAAGCGCCGCATGCGGGAAGCCCAGGTGGCGGCCGCCAAGGAAATCGAACTGATCGCCCACGACTACCTGCAGCTGGGCTGGAAGGAAGCAGTGGGGTCTTCCGGCACGGCCAGGGCCATTGCCGACCTGCTGGAACTCAATGATCTGAATCCCGGCGGTGTCACCGGCATTACCCGGGAAGGGCTGGAAAAACTGGTCACCCTGCTGGTCAAGGCAGGCTCCATCCATGCCTTCAATGCGCCGGGGATGCGGCCGGACCGGCTGCCGGTGTTGCCCGGCGGGCTGGCGATTCTCTGCGCCGTGTTCGAGGAACTCGGCATCGAGCGCATGAATTACGCCGATGGCGCCCTGCGCCTGGGGGTCCTGTACGACCTCCTGGGCCGCTTCCATCAGCACGACATGCGGGATACCACGGTCGAACAGTTCATGCGCCGCTATCAGGTGGAAAAGGGCCAGGCAGAACGGGTCCGCAAGACGGCCCTGGCGATTCTCGAACAACTGGCGGGGCCTGAGAATGACGAGCAGGAACAGCAGTTCCTGAGCTGGGCGGCCGTACTCCATGAGATCGGCATTTCCGTGGCCCACAACGGCTACCACAAGCACGGGGCCTACATTCTCACCTTTGCCGACATGCCCGGCTTTTCCAACAAGGATCAGGCGCGCCTGGCCACCCTGGTGCTCGGACATCGGGGCAAGCTGGAAAAACTGGCGGCCCTGCCCCCGGGCGACCCGGGCTGGCGCCTGATCTTCAGCTTGCGTCTGGCCGTGCTGCTGCACCGGACCCGGGATGACCGGGAACTGCCGGCCTATGCCGTGAATGATGCGGCGGATGGTTTTCTGCTGGAATTGCCGGCCCGCTGGCTGGAAGACAATCCCTGGACGGCGGCGGCCCTCAATGAGGAAATCATGGTCTGGCGCCGGGTCGGGATGCAGCTGAAGATCAAGACCCTCGGCGCGGCACGGGGGCATTGAGGACATGAACGCCCCGATCCTGGTTCAGGACGCCAATGGCGTCAGCCTGGCAGGGGAGTGGACCCTGAGGTCCCTGATGGGGGCGGAAGCCGGGCTGCGGGGGCGCCTGGAAAGCCTGGAGCAGCAGGAAAACTGGAATCTGGGCGCCGTGAGCCGTCTCGATAGTGCCGCGGCGGTACTGATCTGGCGTGTCTGGGGGCAGCACTGGCCGGCGCATCTGGAAGTTGGCGATACGGTGCGTTCCACCCTGGAGCGGGTGGCAAGCCTGCCCCGGAAGAAGGTGACGCTGCCCAGCTATCATCAGTCTTTCCTGCTGGGATTGGGGCGACTGGTACTGGCCGTGCTGCACAATCTCGTGGGGGTCATCGAACTGTATGGCCGCCTGGTGCTGGATCTGCTCTTCCTGTGCCGCCATCCCCGGGACATTCCCTGGAAGGAATTTTCCGCCAACATCTACAAATCCGGGGCCCAGGCCTTGTCCGTGTCGGCCCTGGTGGGCTTTCTCATCGGCATCACCATCAGCTATCTCTCGGCCCTGCAACTGAAGGCCTACGGGGCCGACCTGTTCATCGTGAATATTTTGGGGATCAGCATCATCCGGGAACTGGGACCGGTGCTGGTGGCGGTACTGGTGGCCGGACGCTCGGGGTCAGCCATGACCGCCCAGATCGGGGTGATGCGGGTGACGGAGGAAATCGACGCGCTGATGACCCTGGGGGTGTCGCGCACCATCCGGGTGGTGCTGCCCAAGGTGGCTGCCTTGACCGTATCCATGCCCCTGCTGGTCCTCTGGTCCTCGGCCTCGGCCTTGCTGGGCGGGGCCGTGGCGGCCTATCTGCAACTGGATTTTTCCTTCTACTATTTTTTCTCCATGCTGCCCAAGGCGGTGCCCATCGCCAATCTCTGGATCGGCTTGGCCAAAGGATCGGTGTTTGGTTTCCTGATTGCACTGCTGGCCTGCCACTTTGGCCTGCATGTGCGCCCCAATACCGAGAGCTTGTCCATGCGCACGACGGCTTCGGTGGTGACGGCGATTACCCTGGTGATCATCGTGGATGCCATTTTTGCCATCTTCACCCGCAACATCGGGATGCCGAGCTGAAGCATGGGGACACCGGTCATCGACATGCAGGGCATCTGGAGCCAGTACCGGGACGTGGTGATCCACAAGGATTTGTCGTTCCGGGTCGAGGCGGGGCAGGTGATTGCCCTGGTGGGGGGGTCGGGCAGCGGCAAGACCACCTTGCTGCGGGAGATACTCGGCCTGCTGAAACCGGTCCGGGGGCAGGTGCGTCTGTTCGGGACCGACCTTCATGACCCCGACCCCATCCAGCAAAGGGATGTACGCCGGCGCCTGGGCATGCTATTTCAGCAGGGTGCCCTGTTTTCCGCCCTCTCGGTTTATGACAACATTGCCTTTCCCCTGCGGGAACTGCGTTTTCTCGATGAGGACTGGATTTACGAACTGGTGCTGCTCAAGCTGGCCATGGTGGAACTGGAACCCGAGGATGCCGGCCTGATGCCGGCCGAGCTGTCCGGCGGCATGGTGAAGCGGGTCGCCCTGGCCCGGGCCCTGTCCCTGGAGCCCGAACTGCTCTTGCTCGATGAACCGACCGCAGGCCTTGACCCGGTGCGTAGCCAGAATTTCGTGGCCCTGATCCGCAACCTGCAGAAGTCCCTGGGCTTTACCGTGGTGCTGGTGACGCACGATATTGACACCATCTACGGCCTGAATAGCCATGTGGCGGTGCTGGCTGAGCAGCGTATCCTGGTTCAGGGCCCCCTGGACGAGGTGGTGCAGGTGGACCACCCCGTCATCCGCCAGTTTTTTGGCGATCATCGTTCCTGATCCGACAAAGAGAGCCAACCTTTCATGGAAAATCGTTCGCATGCCTTGATAGCCGGCTTGTTCACCCTGACGCTCGGGGTGGCCCTCCTGCTCTCCCTCTACCTTTTCAGCGACCGCCGGGAAGACACCCGGCAGATCCTGGTGGTGACCAAGCAGAATGTGACGGGCCTCAATCCCCAGGCTCAGGTGCGCTATCGGGGGATCCGGGTGGGCAAGGTCCTGGATATTCGTCTTGATCCCGCCGATGTGAGCAATATCCTGATCCTGATTGAAGTGGAACAACGGCTTCCCCTGACCCGGGGCACCACGGCCCAGCTTTCCTATCAAGGGGTGACGGGCATTGCCCATGTGCTGCTGGAGGATTCCGGCACTGAGCATGAAGCCCTGGAAGGAAAACTTCCCCGGATTGAAATGAGACCTTCGCTCATGGATCATCTGGAGGATGCTTTGCCGGCGGTCCTGCAACAGGCCCGTGGATTCCTCCAGAATGCCAACCAGCTGCTTGGCAGCCAGAACCAGCAGAATTTTGGCAAAATCCTGGCCAATCTCGAATCGGCCAGCGCTCAGATGAATGCTACCCTGGGGCAAATGCAGAAACTCATCTCCGATGAAAATGTGGCCAGTATTTCGGCGGCCGCCCGCGAATCCGCCCCCCTGATGAGTGAAACCCGGAAACTGGTGGAACGGCTCCAGGGGGTGTCCACCCGGATCGAAGGCGTCCTGGGTGAGCCATCTGTATCCCGCAGCGGCCATAATCTGCTCCCCAGGATCAACGAAATGACCGTGGCGCTGACGGCCACCTCGCGACAATTGAATCGTGTCCTGCAACTCCTGGAAGAGGCGCCGCAAAGCCTGGTGTTCGGCTCGCCTCCTGGCACACCGGGGCCTGGAGAGTCCGGTTTCGTTCCTCCTGCCAATCCGCGTCCCTGAGGTGATAGCCGTGCGTCTCGTGTCCTGTTTCATGCTTTGTCTTGGTCTGGCGGCCTGCGGCACGCCCGGGGCCTATCGTAATGGCAGCGGACCTGCCGCCCAGTTTGATCTGGGGCCGCCTGCCGCCGCCATGCCGGCAGAAGCGAGGCCCTGGAGCTTTTTCGTGACCGCTACCGGACAGTTCGAGGATCGGGCCATGCGTTATCGCCTCCTGTATGCCGATGCAGCCAGGGTCATGGAATATGGCCAATCGCGCTGGAGCAGTGGCCTGAGCGAATTATTGCAGCGGCGCCTGGAAAGCCGTTTGTTCTGGCCGGAGGCCGGGCCCGTCAGCCGGTGCATCACCCGTCTGGAGTTGCAGCGTTTCGAGCAGGTGTTCGAGACGCCACACTCCAGTTCCGGGGTGGTGGTCATGCGGGCTGTATTGAGCCAGCGGGGAGGAGGGGTGGTTGACGAGCGGGTGCTGACCCGGCAGGTGCCTGCGCCCACGCTGGATGCCGCAGGAGGGGTGCATGCCCTGGCGGCGGCCGTGGATGGCCTGGCCGAGCAGTTGCTCGCCTGGCAGCAGCAGGGCAGGGTAAATGGCAGCCACCGGATTTGCTGGGAGTAAGTCAGCGTGAACCTGCCCGGGCAATTGCTGGGGGATTTCTGGTACTGGCTGGCCTGGGGGCTCTGGCTGCCGCTGATGGGGCTTGCCTTGCGCCTGGCGCCCTGGAGGCGCTTCAAGAACGGTAATTTCCTGAATGTCTGGCTGGGCATGATCGTGGTCCTGATCCTGATCTGGAGCATGAAGGCGGGCATCAAGCCCGGTCTGGATCTGCATTTGACCGGCATCATGCTGTTTTACCTGCTCTTCGATCTGCCCCTGGCCTTCATCGGCCTCAATCTTGTGCTGCTGGGCATTACCCTGAACGGAAGCATGGATTGCATCGCTTTTGCCCTGAATGGCCTGATCATGGCCGGCCTGGGGTCGGGTTTCAGTTTTCTGATCCGGCGCGGGGTCGATTATTGCGTTCCCCGGCATTTTTTCGTTTTTGTCTTTCTCAAGGGGTTTTTCGGTGCGGCGCTGGTGGTGATGGGCATCGGTCTGACTTTCAGCCTGCTCTATGGCGTCAACGCCATCTACAGCTGGGACTATCTGCTGGAGGAATATCTGCCCTATTACCTGCTCCTGGGTTTTTCAGAGGCCTGGATTTCGGGTATGGTGCTAACCCTGATGCTGGTTTATCGCCCGGAATGGGTCTCCAGCTTTGACGGGTCGATTGATTTGGGCGACAAATAAATACCGGGTTCTTTTGCTTTTCTACACGCCACTGAATTTCATGAGTTTCAAAACCAGGTTTCCCTTGTTATCCCTGTCGGTGCTGAGGGCCTGTTCCGGCCAGGCCCTGGCCTTTGGATTTGGGGAAATCCAGACGAATTCCCGTCTGGGGGAAAGACTGCAGGCAGACATAACCCTGCATCTGCAAAAAGGTGAGCACGTTGCCGCGAATTGTTTCCGGCTCCTCAAGCCGGGTAGCGGCGAACTCCCCTGGTTGACAGCGGGCAGTTTTTCCTTGCATGACAAGGTGCTGTCACTCAAAAGTGATCGCCCCGTGACCGAACCGATCCTGGTGGTGGCGCTGGAAATGACCTGCGGCCACGATTTGCAGCGGGAATATACCCTGATGCTATCGCCGCCGCTGCAGGGGCCACAGCTGACGCCGCGCGAAGCCGTGGCAAGCTCCGGGAACGAGCGACCAGGCTCCGGGAACGGGCGACGCATCCGGGCCGGGGAAACGCCGGCCAGTGTGGCGGCTGAGTTATACCCCGATAGCCGCGCCGATCAGCGGCGCTTCATCCAGGCCCTGATCCGCAATAACCGGAATCTGGGATTGAAGCATTCCCGCGGAAAGCATCAGGCGTTACCGGAGGGCGAGATGCTGATCATTCCCGATCTGCCGCCGGCGCCCTTGCCGCGTCCCCGCACCGAAATGCCGCGGCGCGAAGCGCCTGACCTGCCGCGTCCCCCGCTCGCTGAACCGTCCGGCCTGCCGCTCGGGCAGCCGTTACTCGGGGATCGGCTGGTGTTGAGTGATGGGGGCGTGGTGGATGAGGCGCCGCTGCGTCTTGCTGCGGAACTAGGCGTGATCCCCACTGAAAACGTAACGGAAGAACTGCTGCTGCAGCGCAAAATCCTGCGGCTCGAATACCGGATGCTGGCCTTTCAGGAAACACGGGACGAGACCGCGCATCTCCCTGCCGCTGACCGGCTCAAGGCCCTTGAAGCCGTGCTGGGTGAGCAGCAGCTTCCTGGCGCATCAAGTCAGGGAGCGGCTGTGCCGGCGGCAGCAGAAGTCGTGCCAAAGCCAGCCCTGCCGCAGGCCAGGCCGGTTCGCGTAACCTCTGCGGATGGCGGCAACTGGGGCTGGTGGCTGGGAGGTGCGGCCAGTGTGCTGGCGGTCGGTGCGCTGGCCTGGCGTACATGGCGACGGCGCCAGAAAACCCGCGACGATGAACGCCAGGATGATCTCCACTTTTCTCTTTCGCGCCTCGAATCCACCCATCCCGTCATCGATCCTCTGGATGCGTTTGAAGTCCCGCTCAACCCGCGTCGTGCGGCGGCAATGCCCTCTGCAGCAACGCAAGCCATGCACAGTGTGTTCGATGATCTGCCCCAGGAGACTGGCGCAGTCACCCAGAACAAGGGGCCTGAGTCCCGTCTCGATGCCTCTGGCGGTGAAGCCTTCACCTACAATCCGGTCATGGAACTGGCGGATGTCATGCTCGCCTTCGGCCGGGTCAAGGGGGCAGCCCAGGCCCTGCAGGAATATGTCGACCAGAATCCCAAAGAGGCCCTGCAACCCTGGGTCAAGTTGCTGGAGGTGTATCGTCTGGCGGACATGAAGGATGAATTCGAAAGACTGGCGCGAAGTCTGAACGAGAACTTCAATGTCGAACTGCTGCACTGGTCCGACATGCCAAAGGCCGATGATCCAGCCGCAGCAGACTTTGTCCTGGAACTGGTGCCTCAGGGAGCAGATACCGCCGTAGCGGCAGCGCGGCCCCAGTCAATCGAGGCCATCCCCCACATCTGCGAGCGTATCCAGTCGATGTGGGGGACGAGCCAGTGTTTCGACTACATCCAGAGCTTGCTGCGCGACAATCGTGGCGGTTCGCGCCAGGGCTTTCCGCTGGCCGTCGTTGATGAATTGCTGTTGCTCTCCGAACTGTTGCGTCTTGAGGAGCACTCAGTTTCCTTGGCGCCGGACATTGATCCGAGTGCCAATCCTCTGTAACGCCGGAGTTGGCATGCGGCCCGCCTCCCGGCCATCACCTGCCTGCGGGCACCCTGGCAAATCATGAACAAGGACCTGTATCAGCGTTGGGAAAAACTGCTTTCGGCCGAACGCCTGGGGGCGGGGTCGGCGCCCAGTGCGCGGGAACGCACGGTTTTCCAGCAGGACTATGACCGGATCGTATTCACCTCGGCGTTTCGTCGCCTGAAGGACAAGACCCAGGTATTTCCCCTGTCCAGGAGTGACTATGTGCGGACTCGCCTGACCCACAGCCTGGAGGCCAGTTGCGTGGGCCGCTCGCTGGGCACGGTCATCGGCCGGGAAATCATCGAGCGGCATGGCCTGAAACGGGTCGATGCCGCCGATTTCGGGGCCATCGTGGCGGCGGCCTGCCTGGCGCACGACATTGGCAATCCTCCCTTCGGACACGCCGGTGAAGACGCCATCCGCGAGTGGTTCAAGCGATCGGGTCTGCTGGATGCCTATGATTTCAGCCCTGCCCAGCGGGCCGATTTCGAGCGTTACGAAGGCAATGCCCAGGGCTTCCGGATTCTCACCCGCCTGCAAAGTCCCGCCAATCCGGGCCTGCAACTCACTAGTGCGGTGCTCGCCACGTTTACCAAGTATCCCCGCGGTTCCTGGTGCGCCCAGGACTTGCCGGGTAACAGCGGCAAGAAATTTGGCTATTTCCAGGAAGACGCACCCGCCTTCCAGCAGGTGGCCCAGGCGACCGGATTGGTCGAGCGGCTTCCAGGTCAGGCCTGGTATCGCCATCCCCTGGCTTTTCTGGTGGAGGTGGCGGATGACACCTGCTACCTGATCGTGGATCTGGAAGATGCCTCCCGTCTTGGCTTCGTCCGCCACGAAGATGCAGAACTGCTGTTGGCCGACCTGGCGGGCAACAATGTCAATGATGGCAAGCTGGCGCGCATGTCCGAACCCAAGGAACGCATCGAGTACCTGCGTGCCAAGGCCATTGGCCGCTTGCTGGAAGGCGCCGCTGCGGTTTTTCTGGAACATGAAGCCGCGATCTTGTCGGGTGAATTTGACCGCGAGCTGCTGGAAGCTTCTCCGGTGGCAACCCCCCTGCAGGCCGTGAAGCGGGTGGCTCTGGAACATATTTACCTGGCCCGTCCGGCCCTGGAGATTGAAACCGCGGGTTTCGAAGTGCTGGGGGGGCTGTTATCCCTGTTTGCCGCGGCGGTGGAAGCCGGGGCCGGCATGCGGCGCAAGACCACCCGGGAGAAGATGTTGCTCAAGCTGTTGCCGGCCCAGTTTCTGGGGCCCGGCGGGCAGCCGGACCCGGACCCTTACCTGCGCCTGTTGCGGGTGGCCGATTTCGTCACGGGGATGACCGACTCCTACGCCGTGGACCTGTATCGCAAACTGAAGGGCATTGATCTACCCAGGGAATGATGGGCATGAAACGCCTCGTTTTGACCTGGGCCCTGTTGCCCGGCGGTCCGACGTAGGCTTGCCCGCCGCCATCCTCGCGTTTCGGCGTGACTGATGGCTAAAACCTGAGGGCGGCGATCAAGGATTCCACCTCGGCCGCGGATTCTTCCAGGATGCTGACCAGGGTGTCTTCGCCGATGACGGCGTCAATGCGGCCCCGCGGGTCTTCCCGGGTCTGGCTGGGGGAGTGGCGCAAGGGAGATTCCACCGGGGCCAGGTCATCGGCCAGCAGCAGGGTGTCGCCCAGGGTGACGGGGGGCAGGGCCATGAAGCCCAGCAGCAGGGTATCCACGGCTTCCATGACGGGCTCGGGCACCTCGAGGGCCTTGAGGACGGCCTGGCTGATTTCCTTTTCGCCTTCTTCCACCCAGTCGGCCGGTTCGCCTTCGAGGATGCCTGGGTAGTCCTTGGCCAGGGAGATCAGGTAGAAGCCGCCCACTTCATGGACGACGCCGGCGAACAGTGCGGTTTCCGGGTCCAGGTGGCTGACCCGGCGGGCGATGATGCTGGAGAGGGCGGCCACATGGGCGGTGTGCTCCCAGAGGTCGGCGGCGTATTTCTTCAAGGCTGGGTCGGTGGGAGTTCCGGCCATCTGCCGGGTCACCAGGGCGGTGGCCAGGGTGCGCAGGGTGCGAAAGCCCAGGCGGGCGACGGCTGTGCGCACGTCGGTGATTTTCCGTCCGGAGCGGTTGTAGGTGACGGAGTTGGCGATGGCGACCACCCGGGCGGCCAGCAAGGGCTCGGTCTGCACCAGCTTGGCGGCTCGATCCAGGGGGCAGTCCGGATCATCCATCGCCCGTTGAATTTTCAGGGCGACCTCGGCGCTGGTGGGAAAGGCAAGCTCTCCCTTGGCGGCTTTGGCGGCAATTTGCTTGAAAGCTTCGCGGCGGTTCATCTATCTTGTTCCCCGATTGACTCAGCGGGCATTGTAGGGGCTTCCGGGGGCATTTGGGGGGCGGACCGGCTTTCTGCCTGAAAACTGACTTTAGGAAAAACCTGCGAGGTGAACGGGAGGTCCAGGGCAGTTCAAGTTTTTTGCCCTGGGGCCGATAGAGCAAGGGCAAAAGAACTGAAATGAAAAGGTGAACATCATGTCCCGGGAATTGCAACTCGTCTGGAACAACCCTTCTCCTCCCCTGCATTTCAAGAGCGACGTCAGAATGCTGCGGCGTTTGGCCAGTACCTTGGTGGGTACGGTGCGTCAGGGACATATCGACAGCGCCCGGATGATGGCTTCCGTCTATCATCTTTCGCCTCTGGCGGTGTCGGTGGTGGCGACGGAAATGTTCCGTTCCGGGATCAGCGAGGATGAAATCCTGCGGGTGGTGTGACGGGGACTCAATGAAATGCAAACGGCCCGGGGCAGCCGGGCCGTTTGCATGAGGGATCGCCGGCTCAGCGAGGGATCACCGGCTCAACGGGCGGTGCCGGGTTCGGGCAGGACGATATTGACCTCCAGTATTTCGTAATTGCCCTGCTTTTCCAGGGAAACCTTGATGTCATCCTGATGCACGGCGACGTACTTGGAAATCACCGCCACCAGTTCCTGCTGCAAGGCGGGCAGGAAGTCGGGCTTGCTGTTCAGATCGTTGCGTTCATGGGCAATGATCAGTTGCAGCCGTTCCTTGGCGATGGAAGCGGTCTTCTGCTTGTTGCCGAAGAGGAGGGAGAGAAGGGACATGCCTTATTTGCCTCCGAACAAACGCTTGAGCAGACCGGGCTTTTCATAATCCACGAAGCGCAAGGGCTTTTCTTCGCCGAGGAAGCGGGCCACCACGTCCTTGTAGGCTTCGGCGACGTCGGATTCCTTCAGGTGGATGGCGGGCGTGCCCTGGTTGGAGGCGTGCAGCACGGATTCCGATTCGGGAATGACGCCGATGATGGGCACCCGCAGGATTTCCTGGACATCCTTGAAGGAGAGCATCTCGCCCTCGTCCACCCGCTTGGCGGAGTAGCGGGTGATCAGCAGGTGTTCCTTGACCGGCTCGCCGCCTTCCCTGGCCCGCTTGGACTTGGACTGGAGGATGCCGAGGATGCGGTCGGAGTCGCGCACGGAAGATACTTCCGGGTTGGAGACGACGATGGCTTCGTCGGCGAAGGTGAGGGCCATCACCGCGCCCCGCTCGATGCCGGCGGGGGAGTCGCAGACGATGTAATCGAAGCCCATGTGCTCCATTTCCTTGAGCACCTTTTCCACCCCTTCTTCGGTCAGGGCATCCTTGTCCCGGGTCTGGGAGGCGGGCAGCACGAACAGGTTGTCGCAGTGCTTGTCCTTGATCAGGGCCTGGGTCAGGGTGGCTTCGCCGTTCAGGACGTTGACCAAGTCATAGACGACCCGGCGCTCGCAGCCCATGATCAGGTCCAGGTTCCGCAGGCCCACGTCGAAGTCGATCACCGCGGTCTTGAAGCCGCGCAGGGCCAGGCCCGAGGAAAAACTGGCGCTGGTGGTGGTTTTGCCTACGCCGCCCTTGCCGGAGGTCACAACGATGATGCGGGTCACGGAATATTCTCCGAAATAAAAGGGCAGATTCTACCTGCGGATGGAATTTCATGCCGCACGGCAAGCGGCGCTCAATCGAGTTTCAAGGGCTCCAGCAGCAGACTGCTGGCATCGGCGCCCAGTTTGACCTGTACGGGCTGGGCCGCCAGATTGTCGGGGACGCCGGTTTCGAAGGTGCGATACACCCCCGCCACGGAAACCAGTTCAGCCTCGAAGCGGGTGGTGAAAATGCGCGCCTTGCTGTCGCCCGTGGCACCGGCCAGGGCCCGGCCGCGCAAGGGGGCGTAAATGTGGATGTTGCCATCGGCGATGACTTCGGCGCCGGGGTTCACGGCCGCTAGCACCACCAGGTCGCAGCCCCGGGCATAGACTTGCTGGCCCGAGCGCAGGGGACGGTCCACGATCAGGGTGCGGCGCGGGCCGGGGTCTGGCGCGCCCGGGGCTGCGGGCGCCGCTTCAGCGGCGAGCTGCGGTGGGGTGGGGTCCGGTTCCGGAGCGGCCTGGGAGGGAGCGGCCTGGGAGGGAGCGGCCTGGGGTGCCGGGCGCTGGCTGCGTTCATCGACCGGGAAAACGGGCAGGCCAGCGGCCTGGGCCGAAGCCTGCAGGGCGGGGTTGCCGCCCCGTACTCCGATCACTTTTAGCCCATGCCGGGCAAAGCACTGGCAGATGGTGTCCCAGTCGGCGCGCTCCTGTTCCCCGGCATGGGCGAGTTCCAGCAGGCCGGCATCGCCGTCGAAGAAGTGGCTGTCGCCAAAAATTTCTTGAGCGGCGCTGTGCAGGGCTTCAGGCTCCAGGCTGCGCAAGGTGACGACGATGACGGGGGCGGTGCTGCCCTTGAATTCGATCAACGGGGCTTGTTTGCTTTTTTTCATGATGAAAGTCGGATCAGGTGTTCAGAGGCAGATCAGGGACTGGCGCCCGAACCAGTTGGCACCGGGAGGCAGTTCCACCGCTTGGGTCACGGCGGCGGCCTCGATGCAGAGCATGTGGCGAAAGCCCTTGGCCGGCATGTCGTCCAGGGCCGCGCATTTGTGTTCCCAGGGGTTCCAGATCACCACATCGGGAAAGCCTTCCTGGTGAATGGCCAGGGCGCGTTTCGCTTCGCTCAATAGCAAGGGGCGGCCCAAGGCGTGGTAGATACGGTCGATTTCATCCTCCACGGTCAGTTCCGGTGCCCGGTCCAAGGCTTGTTGGCCACTGATCCGGTCGGTGTAGGAGGCCCCGTAGAGGCCGGTGAGGTGGCATTCCTCCAGCTCCTGCACCTTCAGGTAGGTGTGCAGGGCGGCCGTAAAGGCAAAGGCCGTGTTGCCCGTGTTGCGCACTTCCAGTTCCATGTCCAGGCGGTTATCGCTGATGCACAGGGTCAGTTCGGTGCAAAAGGCGTGGGGCCAGATCATCCGGCTGGTTTCGTCATCTTCCAGGCTGAAAGTGGCACTGGTGTAGGCCCCGTCCGGGGCCTGGCGGATGTCGTCCAGTTGCCACTGGGCCGTGCGGGCGAAGCCGTGGCGGGGCAGGGGGCCCATTCCGGCAAACTGGGGAAAGATGACCGGCACGCCGCCCCTTACCGGCCGGTCCTGAGCTGGATCGGCGAGGGGGCTCAGGTAGATGCGTTCGCCTTTGCCTCTGGGGTTCCAGGAAAGCAGTTGGGCTCCTTTCCTGGCAATGACGGCTGCGCTGCCATCGGGGAGCGTCAGCCGGTAAGCCGGGGTGCCATTGAAATCGATCATTGCAGCCATGGGAGGGCGCATCGGGTGAGATGAGGTATGCTGTTTTCGAGGGTGCGTAGTTTAACTGGAAAGTGTGATGCGCCTTGATGAGCCTCCTTGATGAGCCTCTATTTGGTGCTCAAGACTTGAAAATCGAGGCCGACATCACATCTACAGGGTGAAGAATCGTTTCAACCGTTTTCTACGAGGAGCCCCATCATGAACGTGGTCTACAACAGCGAACACTATTCGGTTCTGGCCTATCCTGCGCAGCAGGGGTTTGAGTTGGTGGATAAAGAGGCCATGCGCATGCTTTTTCTCCAGGGGCCTTTGGCGCTGCGCTTTCGTAACGCCATCAACGGCATTCCCGAGGATGAGCGGGACGAGGAAACCGTCGATGCCTTCCTGGGCGACTATTGCGATGGGCTGGCCCAGCCGATTGTCTTCCACTGAAAGGCCTGGATCAAAGGGCGGGATCGGCGTGTTAGAATCCTTGCCATCTTCGTTCAGGGACTCTGAAAATCATGGGTATCGTCGTCAGTAATTACGAATCCGATCACACCCGGTGGATGCGCGAAATGATGGCAAGTCATCCGGAATGGGCCGCCGATCAGCAGGCGGGCCGTAGTCTGTGGTGGGACAAAAAGCAGGAACCGGAGCTTCGCCAGGGTTTTGAGACGTCAAAGGAAGCGCCGAAGCCTTATCCCTATGATGTGAATTTCTTCGGCGAATAAGGCCCGGGAAGGCCCGGATTGAGGTCCGAATAAGGTCCGAATAAGGTCCGGAGACCCGGGACTTTGCAGATGAAAGCGGCAAGGCTGATCGAACCTTGCCGCTTTGTCATGAAACGGGGCCGGGTGTGGTTTTCCAGGCCGGTCGTGGCCTGAAGTGCACCCGGCCTGGAGTGTGCAACCCGACCCTGGGAAAGCTCAGTTTGCCAGGGGCTTGACGACTTTCTTCACCGCCGTGTCGTCAGGGTGGGGATGGATGGAGAAGCCCAGGCTGGTCATGAGGCGGAACATCTTGGTGTTGGTGGAGAGCACATCCCCGACCACGGCCCGGTAGCCCTTCATGCGGGCGCATTCGATCAGGCAACTCATCAGCTTGCGGCCGATGCCGCACTTCTGCCAGTTATCCCCCACGGCCAGCGCGAATTCGACGGATTCCCCGTCCGGGTTCACCACATAACGGGCCACGCCGATCTGGGTTTCCTTCCCGCTTTCCTCATCTTTGATGACGGCGATCAGGGCCATTTCCCGGTCGTAGTCGATCTGGGTGAAGCGTACCAGCATGGCGGGGGTCAGTTCCCGGATGGTGTCCATGAAGCGGTAGTAGCGGGATTCGTCGGACATGCTCCTGACGAAATCCTGCTCCAGGTCCGCATCCTCGGGGCGGATCGGGCGAATGGTGACGGACTGGCCGTCATTCATCTGCCATTCCTGCACCAGATGGACCGGATAGGGGTAGATGGCCATGTGGGAATAGCGGTCACCCGTGGCCGGTGCATGGTCGATGACAATGCGGGCATCCACGGCAATGGCGCCGTCTTCATCGACGATCAGCGGATTGATGTCCATTTCCATGATCCAGGGCAGTTCGCAAACCATTTCGGAGATGGAGAGCAGCACCTCTTCCAGGGCTTCCATGTCTACCGGCGGCATGTTGTGGAATTGGCCCAGGAGCTTGGAGGCGCGGGTGGACTTGATCAGGTCCTGGGCCAGGAAGCGGTTCAGCGGGGGCATGGCGACGGAGCGGTCGCTGAACACTTCCACATCGAAGCCGCCGGCACCAAAGGTGATCACCGGCCCGAAGATCGGGTCGCGGAATACACCCAGCATCAGTTCGCGGCCGTGGGGCCGGGCCAGGAAGGGTTCGATGGAGACGCCATTGATGCGGGCGTTGGGCTGGCGTTTTTTTACCGTCTCGATGATGTCGTGGTAGGCATTGCGCACCGCAGGGGCGTTGGTGATGTTGAGGCGCACCCCGCCGGCATCGGACTTGTGCGCCAGGTCGAGCGAATCCACCTTCATGGCCACCGGGAAGCCCAGTTGCTCGGCGAGCAGCAGGGCCTCGGTCGGCGTACGGGCGACCATGGTCTGGGCCACGGGTACCCGGAAGGCACGCAGGATGGCCTTGGATTCCATCTCGGAGAGGATCTTGCGGCGTTCCGAGAGCACTGCTTCGATGAGCATCTTGGCGCCCTCGAACTCGGGCCGGTCCTGCTGACGGATCGGCGCCGGGGTTTGCAGCAGGAGCTTCTGGTTCTTGTAGAAGGTGGAAATATGGTGGAATAGTTCCACTGCCGTCTCGGGCA
This sequence comes from Azovibrio sp., assembly GCF_049658005.1. NCBI lineage: Bacteria > Pseudomonadati > Pseudomonadota > Betaproteobacteria > Rhodocyclales > Rhodocyclaceae > Azovibrio > Azovibrio sp. The sequence goes on from NZ_JBASOH010000008.1 coordinate 20,949, forward strand.
TGCGGAAGGCGGGGATGCCCGCATCTTTCAGCAGGTTGCGGGATTGGACCACCTGTTCTTCACCCATCCAGCAACAGAGGATGGGCTTTAGGCCTTGTTCATGGATTTCGATCATGGCCTTGGCCACTCCCATGGGGTCGGTCATGGCCTGAGGCGAGAGCATCACCAGCACGGCATCGATTTCCTTGTCCTCGGAGAGGGCCACGATGGCTTCCCGGTAGCGTTCCGGAGTGGCATCGCCGACGATGTCGATGGGGTTGCTGTGTGACCAGGTGGACGGCAGGCACTTGTTCAGTTTGATCACGGTCTCATCGGACAGCGTTGCCAGGGGGATGCCCAGGTCGCCGGCCCGATCGGCCGCCATGGCGCCGGGGCCACCGCCGTTGGTGATGATCGCCAGCCGGTCACCCAGAGGCCGGAACTTGGAAGCCAGGGCCTTGGCGGCATAGAACAGTTGGCCGACGTTCTGCACCCGTACCACGCCGGAGCGGCGCACGGCCGCCTCGAATACTGCATCGGCGACGGCCAGCATGCCGGAATGGGTCTGGGCGGCAATCGAACCTGCTTCGTGGCGGCCCGCCTTCAAGAGGATGATCGGTTTGATGCGGGCGGCGGAGCGCAGCGCACTCATGAAACGCCGGGCATGACGGATGCCTTCCACATACATGAGGATGTAGTGGGTGCGGTTGTCGTAGATCAGGTAGTCGAGGATTTCACCAAAATCGATGTCGGCGGTGCTGCCCAGGGAGATCACCGAGGAAAAGCCCACATGGTTGGATTTGGCCCAGTCCAGCACCGCGGCGCACATGGCGCCGGATTGGGAGACCAGGGCCAGGTTGCCGGCATTGGCCGTCATCTTGGCGAAGGTGGCATTGAGGCCCAGGTCGGGGCGGATGATGCCCAGGCAGTTGGGGCCCAGGATGCGCACATTGTAGGAACGGGCGATTTCCAGCATCTTGCGTTCCAGATTGGCGCCGATGTGGCCCGCCTCGGCAAAGCCGGAGCTGATCACGATCACGTTCTTGATGCCGCTGCGGCCGCACTGTTCGACCAGCATGGGTCCTGTCTGGGGGCGTGTGGCGATCACGGCCAGTTCGACCCGGGCACCGATTTCCTCGATGCTCTTGTAGGATTGCTGGCCGAGTATGGTCTCATGCTTGGGGTTGATGGCGTAGAGCCGGCCCGAGTAGCCAGAGTCCAGGATGTTCCTGAAGATGATGTTGCCGACCGAGTTTTCCCGCTCCGAAGCGCCGATCACGGCGACGGATTTGGGTTCAAACATGGAGGTCAGATAGTGGTGTTCCAGCATGTCTTTGGGCCTCAGTAAATCATTCTTGTGCAGTGCACAAATCTACCACAAATTCCAGCGGGAAATAGCGGTGGATTTCCACGAATTCATGTTGGCATCCCGGCGCTACCGCACTACCCGTGACAGAAGCCGGATAGAAAGGGATGATCGTCGATTGCCCGGGTCAGCAATGCCGGGTCAGCGATGCCGGGTCTGCGATGCCGGGTCAGCAATGATAAGGCTTTGCGGAGGAAAAATGACGGCGGCACGACTTTCTCCCTGCTTGCTGCGCCATGAGCCGCGCCTTTGTGCCTGCCGGGATTGCGGGATTGCCGGGATTGTCAGGACAAAGGGGGGCGCTGATTCAACGCAGCAAGGGGGTGAGGGTCGGCCAGATGTTGTCGAGGATGCGGCGCTGGGCAGCGGCGATGGGGTGCAGGCCATCGGCCTGGAACATGGCAGGCTGGTCGGCAATGCCGTCGAGCAGGAATTTTACCAGGGGGAGCTGGTTTTCCTTTGCCAGCCGGACATACACGTCCTCGAATTTTGCGGCATAGGGTCCGTAATTGGGAGGCATCCGCATCCCCACCAGCACCACCCGCGCTCCGGCATTCCGGGCCAGGGTGATCATGGCTTGCAGGTTGTTCTGCATCTGTTCCAGAGGCAGGCCCCGGAGTCCATCATTGGCACCCAGGGCCAGGATGATGATGGCCGGCTTGTGCCGGGCGAGGGCATCGGGCAGTCGGGAGCGCCCGCCGGCCGTGGTTTCGCCCGAGATACTCTGATTCACGACGTTATAATCGTGCTTGCTGGCCTTGAGCTTTTGCTGCATCAGGCTGGGCCAGGCAGCTTCCAGGGGAATGCCGTAGCCGGCAGAAAGGGAATCGCCGAAGACGAGGATGTTTCCGGCCGCCAGGGCTGGAAAACTCCATGACAGGATGGCAATCAGCAGAAAGTGGCGCATGGCAGACATGGACGTGGTGAAAGTGGAAGGGCTGGGCAAGCAGGTGCCCGCCACCGGGGCGGGGGAAATCCCCTTGGTCATTTTGCAGGATATTACCTTCTCGGTCACCGCCGGGGAGTCGGTGGCCATCGTTGGCGCCTCCGGTTCCGGCAAGTCCACCTTGCTGGGGCTGCTGGCGGGATTGGACCTGCCTACTGCCGGCATGGTTCAGTTGGCAGGGGAAAACCTGGGGCAGCTGGATGAGGACCAGCGGGCTAAGTTGCGGGGGCGCCTGCTGGGTTTCGTGTTTCAGTCCTTCCTGTTGTTACCCGCCTTGAATGCCCTGGAAAACGTGATGCTGCCCCTGGAACTGGCGGGCCGCACCGGGGCCGCCGAGCAGGCGCGCCAGTGGCTGGAGCGGGTGGGTCTGGAGCATCGCCTCAAGCATTACCCCAGGCATCTTTCCGGCGGCGAACAGCAGCGGGTGGCCCTGGCCCGTGCTTTTGCCCCGAATCCCCGACTGGTGCTGGCCGACGAGCCGACCGGCAATCTGGATGCCGCGACCGGGGAACGCATCATCGACCTGATGTTCGAGATCAACGCCCAGCAGGGCACGACCCTGGTGCTGGTGACCCACGATGAAGCCATCGCCCGGCGCTGTGGCCGGGTGCTGCGCATGCATGGGGGAAGGCTGGTCGAGGCGGCCGGGGTTTGAGGGTTTTCCGCTCGAATCCCGCCGGCTACCGCCTTGCGGCTTTCTCCAGACAGGCCGCCGCTGCCGCCATCCCGCTCCTGACCGCTCCTTCGAGAGTGGCCGGGTAGTCGGCCCAGGTGTAATCCCCGGCCAGGAACAGGTCCGGGTACGAGGTGCGGCAAGCGGGCCGGGGCAGATCGGGGAGGCAGGCAAAGGTGGCTCGTTGTTCGCGGATCACACGGTAGGGGGGCAGCGGGCCGGGCTGCTGCATTTCTTGATGCAGCGCCAGCGCCAGCGCCTCATCCCCCATGTTCTCCCAGTGCCCATGGCCTGAGAGGCTGGCGGCCAGCACTCCCCGGCCCCGGTCCACCAGCCACTGGCCCACCCCGCCCTGGAGGGCCCTCAGCGGATAGGGCAAGGTAGTGCCGGCCGGATAATGGAAGTAGACGGTCCCGATGGGCTCGAAGCGGTTGGGCACCTTGTCTTGTCCGGGCAGCAAGGCGCGCAGATGCTGGGGCGCTACGGCAACAATGACTTTCGCGAAGGTTTCTCCCTCCACCTGCCAGCCCGCCGCTCCGGGTTCGATCCGTTTTACACGGTGCCCGGTTCTCAGTCTGGCGCTCCGGGTGCTCAGCCAGTGGCTGGCGGGGTCGGGAATCAGCTCGGACAGGCTGCCCCGGGGAAGCAACAGGTCCGTGGCTCCGGTGGCGGGACTGCCCAGACTGTCCCGCAGGACATGGGCGAAGATCTGGGCCGAGGCCTGTTCCGCCGGGGTGTTGAGGGCGGCGAGGCAGAGGGGTTCCCAGAGATGGCGGCGCAAGGTGCCGGTCTGGCCGGCGCCCTCCAGCCAGGCGGCCACGCTGGTGTCGGCGGGCAGCTTGAACTGGCGCCATTTGAGGCCCTGCATCCACAGGGCGGTGCGCAGCTTTTCCCTCAGGCTCACGCCCCGGGCGGTGAGGAGGCCCCAGGCCAGGTTGAAGGGGGGCGGCAGTTGGGGCAGGGCCAGGCAGAAACCCCGGTTGTCTTCCACCCGCAGGGGCAGGCGCCGGAGCAATTTTTCCGGGTCGGCTCCGATCCGGGTCATGAGGGCCAGGGTGTCGCGGTAGGCGCCGAGCAGGATGTGTTGACCGTTGTCCAGTTCCAATCCGTCGATCCGGGCCCGCCGGGCCCGTCCGCCCAGCTGGCGGCCCGCTTCAAAGAGGGTGACGCGGGCTCCCCGATCCACCAGTTCCACGGCGGCGGCGATGCCGGCCCAGCCGCCGCCGATGACGGCGATATTCATCCTGGCCGCTCAGCCGAAGACCCAGGTCTTCCAGGCAATCCAGAGCTTGCGCACCGGGGTCAGGGCGATGCGCTGGTGCAGTACCTGAAAGTTTTCGGCCTCGATTTCCCGGAGCAAGGTGCGATAGATGGCGGCCATGATCAGGCCGGGGCGCTGGGACTTCCTGTCGATGGCGGGCAACTGGGCCAGGGCCTGGTCGTAATAACGCCCGGCACGCGCCATCTGGAACTGCATCAGGGCGGTGAAATTGTCCGAGTAGCGGCCGTTGAGGATGTCGGCGGCGGGCACGTTGAACTGTTTCAGTTCGTCCATGGGGATGTAGATGCGGCCCCGGCGGGCATCTTCGCCGATATCCCGGATGATGTTGGTGAGCTGGAAGGCCATGCCCAGGTCGTGGGCGTACTTGAGGGTCTGGCGATCCTTGATTCCGAAAATTTCGGCGGCAAGCAGGCCGACCACGCTGGCGACCCGGTAGCAGTACAAGGAGAGCCCCTTGAAGTCCAGGTAGCGGGACTGCTGCAGGTCCATTTCCATGCCGTCGATGATTTCCAGCAACTGTTCCCGGGGCAGGTTGAACTGCTTGCCGGCGGCCTGCAGGGCCTGGCAGACCGGATGCTGAGGTTGTCCGTCGGCCAGGCGGTCCACCTCCTGGCGCCACCAGGCCAGCTTGGTGGCGGCCAGGGCCGGGTCTTCACATTCGTCGACCACATCATCCACTTCCCGGCAGAAAGCATAGAGGGCCATGATGGCCTTGCGGCGCTCGGGGGGCAAAAACAGGAAGCTGTAGTAGAAGCTGGAGCCGCTGGCGGCTGCCCTTTGCTGGCAGTATTCGTCGGGAGTCATGGGCGTTTGCGGGTTCTCGGGCGTCACATTGTAAGGGAACGGCAGGCGATGGCCAGCCAGTCCGGAAGACCCAGCCTGGGACGGTGCAAGAAGACGTCGTAATTGACGGCTTCGATGCGATCCAGGATGCGCAGTCCTCCCTGGATGGTCAAACGGATTTCCCAGCCCAGGCGGCCGGGCAGGTGTTGCACCAGGGGCGCGCCTGTCCGCATCAGGGCCCGGGTACGCTCGATCTGAAAGCCCATCAGCTTGCACCAGGCCGGGGAGCGATGGCCGGCGGCAATATCGCCTTCGTCAATGCCGAAGTTGGCCATGTCGTTCTGGGGGATGTAAATACGGTGTTTCTGCCAGTCGATGGCCACGTCCTGCCAGAAGTTGATCAGTTGCAGGGCCGAGCAGATGCAGTCGGATTGATGCAGTTGCTCGGCGGCGGTGCGGTTGCACAGGTGCAGCAGCAGCCGGCCCACCGGGTTGGCGGAGCGGCGGCAGTAATCGAGCAGCTCCGGGTAGTCTGTGTAGCGGGTTTTGACCACGTCCTGGGCAAAGGCGTCGAGCAGATCGCGAAAGAGTTGTATGGGCAGCTGGTGCGTCTGGATGACCTGGGCCAGGCGCTGGAACAAGGGAGTGTCCGTAGGGGTGCCGGCTTCGATCCGGTCCAGGGCTTGCTGGTACGCTTTCAGGCCCTGGAGGCGCTCGGAGGGCGGGGCATCGCCTTCGTCGGCAAGGTCGTCGGCGGAGCGGGCGAAGTGGTAGATGACTTCGATGGGTTGTCGCAGGGCCTTGGGGAGAAGCAGGGAGGCGACGGGGAAATTCTCGTAATGATCGACCGGCATGGCAGGGATGGAGGGTACGGCCCGAAGCGCTTCGGCGGGCCTGACAGTATACGGAGTTCTCGGTTAGAATGGCGGGCTTCAGCGCGGGTGGCGGAATGGGTAGACGCACTGGATTTAGGTTCCAGCGCCGCAAGGTGTGAGGGTTCGAGTCCCTCCTCGCGCACCACCGATGATCACGCTCACTACAATTTGCAGCATTATTTTTAACGCCGCCAGGCCGGATCCTTGTCCGGGCTGGCGTGTCGCTTCTGAGGAAACTTCATGGAAACCACCCCCGAAAAGACCAATCCCCTGGAACGCCGCCTGGATCTCTCCGTCGCGCTTCAGACCTTGCAAAGCGCCGTTGAGCAGCGCTTGAAGCGCATGGGCAAGAACCTCAAGATGCCCGGCTTCCGCCCCGGCAAGGTGCCTTTTGCCATGGTGAAGCAACAGTATGGTGCAGAAGCCCATCATGAAGCCCTGAATGAAGCCCTCGAAGTCGCTTTCGGCCAGGCCGTCATGGCCCAGAACCTGCGGGTGGCCGGCTATCCCCGCATCGAACCCAAGCCCACCGACAGCACCACCCACCTGGAATTCCAGGCTGTGTGCGAGGTGTATCCCGAGTTCACCCTTGGGGATCTGTCGACTTTCACCGTGGAGCGTCCCACCCTGGAAGTGACGGCTGCCGAAGTGGACAAGACCCTGGATATCCTGCGCAAACAGCGCGTCCGTTACGCCGCTACCGAGCGTGGCGCCGCCAAGGAGGACCGGGTCGTGATCGACTTCGTGGGCAAGAAGGATGGCGAGCCGTTCCAGGGCGGCCAGGCCAGTGATTATCCCTTCGTGCTGGGTCAAGGCATGATGCTGCCCGAGTTCGAGGCCGCCGTGGAAGGCATGCAGGCCGGCGAGTCGAAGACCTTCGAGATGACCTTCCCTGCCGATTATTTCGCCAAGGATCTGGCCGGCCAGACCGTGCAGTTCGAGGTCACCGCCAAGCAGGTGATGGCCCCCATCCTGCCCGAAATCGATGCCGATTTCGCCCGGACCCTGGGCATCGAAGATGGCGACATCGCCAAGATGCGCGCCGAGATCGAAAGCAACCTGAAGCGGGAAGTGAAAAAGCGCATCGAGGCCCGTCTCAAGGAACAGGCGATGGATGTGCTGCTGGCCGCCAACCCCATTCCCGTGCCTAACGCCCTGGTGGAAATGGAAGTTCAGCGTCTGATCGAGAATGCCCGTCAGGACATGGAACAGCGTGGCATGAAGGCCAAGGAATTCTCCATCCAGCCCGAGTGGTTTGCCGATCAGGCCAGGCGCCGTGTCACCCTGGGCCTGATTCTTGCTGAACTGGTCAGGACCGAGCAGTTGCAGGCCAGGCCCGAACAGGTCAGGGCCATGGTGGAAGAGGCCGCCCAGACTTACGAACATCCTGAGGCTGTTGTGGGCTGGTATTACGCTCAACCCCAGCGTCTGGCCGAAGTGGAAGCCATCGCCATCGAGAATAATGTGGTGGAGTGGGTGCTTTCCAAGGTCAAGGTGACGGATACTGCCATTGCCTTCGACGAGCTGATGGGCCAGAAGGCCTGATCGAATTTGTCATGAAACCGACAACTGCCCTGCGGCCCATGCGCGGCAGTTGTTGACTCAAGAGTTGTTGCTCAAGAGCCTTCGGGCTCGGTAGTATCTGTGATTTGTGGATGTCTCCGGGCTCAGCACGGAGAATATTGCAAGCCACTCAAGGACCGAGGTGAATATGGAACATGAAAGCGGCTGGGATCCCCAATCATTGGGTCTGGTGCCCATGGTGGTGGAGCAAAGTGGTCGGGGTGAGCGTGCCTACGACATCTATTCCCGCCTGCTCAAGGAGCGGGTGATCTTCCTGGTAGGGCCGGTGAATGATGCCTCCGCCAATCTGGTGGTGGCCCAGTTGCTGTTCCTGGAAGCGGAAAATCCTGAAAAAGACATCTTCTTCTACATCAATTCCCCCGGGGGCTCGGTCACCGCCGGCATGTCCATCTATGACACCATGCAATTCATCAAGCCGGATGTGTCGACCTTGTGCATGGGTCAGGCCGCCTCGATGGGCGCCTTCCTGCTGACGGCGGGCGCCAAGGGCAAACGTTTCGCCCTGCCCAATTCCCGCGTGATGATCCATCAGCCTCTGGGCGGTTTCCAGGGTCAGGCATCGGATATCGCCATTCATGCCAAGGAAATCCTTTCCATCCGCGACAAGTTGAACCGGATCATGTCCGAGCATACTGGCCAGCCCATCGAGCGGATCGAGAAGGATACGGATCGGGACAACTTCCTGTCAGCTCAGGAGGCCATGGAATATGGCTTGATCGACAAGGTCCTGAGCCGTCGCGACGCGGCTTGAGCCTTGAATTGAAATAACGCTTTGGAGATTTGAAGATGGCGGAAAAAAAAGGCGGCAACGAGAAACTGCTCTATTGCTCATTCTGTGGCAAGAGCCAGCATGAGGTGAAAAAGCTCATTGCCGGTCCTTCCGTGTTCATTTGCGACGAGTGTATCGAGCTTTGCAACGACATCATCCGCGACGAATTGCCCGCCGATGAGGGCAAACGCGAAATGTCCGATCTGCCCGTGCCTCGGGAAATCTCCGCCATCCTCGACCAGTATGTGATTGGTCAGGAACAGGCCAAGCGCATCCTGGCCGTGGCGGTGTACAACCATTACAAGCGTTTGCGTCACAAGGACAAGCATGCCGATGACGTGGAACTGACCAAGAGCAACATCCTGCTGGTCGGTCCCACCGGTTCCGGCAAGACGCTGCTGGCCCAGACCCTGGCGCGCATGCTGAATGTGCCCTTTGTCATGGCAGATGCCACCACCCTGACCGAAGCCGGTTATGTGGGTGAGGATGTGGAAAACATCATCCAGAAGCTGCTGCAAAAGTGTGATTACGACATCGAGAAGGCCCAGCAGGGCATCGTCTATATCGACGAAATCGACAAGATTTCCCGCCGTTCCGAGAATCCCTCCATTACCCGTGACGTGTCGGGTGAAGGCGTGCAGCAGGCCCTCTTGAAGCTGATCGAAGGCACCGTTGCCTCGATTCCGCCTCAAGGTGGGCGCAAGCATCCCAACCAGGACTTTGTCCAGGTTGACACCACCAACATCCTGTTCATTTGCGGCGGTGCTTTCGATGGGCTCGCCAAGATCATCCAGGCCCGCTCCGAGAAGGGCGGCATCGGTTTTGGCGCCACCATGAAAAGCAAGGCGGAGGGTAAGTCCACCGGGCAAATGCTGAAGGACGTGGAGCCCGAAGACCTGATCAAGTTTGGTCTGATTCCCGAACTGATCGGCCGGCTGCCCGTGGTGGCCACCCTGCAGGAACTGGACGAGGCGGCACTGATCAAAATCCTGATCGAGCCCAGGAATGCGCTGATCAAGCAGTATCAGAAACTGTTCTCCATGGAGGGCGTGGAGCTGGAGATCCGCCCCTCGGCGCTGACGGCCATCGCCAGGAAGGCACTGGAGCGCAAGACCGGTGCCCGGGGACTGCGCTCCATCCTGGAATCCGTATTGCTCGACACCATGTACGAACTTCCCGGGATGGAAGAGGTCTCCAAGGTGGTGATTGATGAAAATATGGTCACCAGCGATGCCAAGCCCCTGCTGATTTATACCGAACAGCCCAAGGTGTCCGGCTCCAACTGAGCCGGGTGCCTTGAAATTCCCAATTCAGCCCTCACTTATGAAGGCAGATCTCCTTTCAAGGCATTCTCATGTTGATTAGTCCCTCCACGCTTCCCGAATCGGTCGAGCTTCCCCTCCTGCCCCTGCGCGATGTAGTGGTATTTCCCCACATGGTGATCCCGCTTTTCGTGGGGCGCCCCAAGTCGATCAAGGCCCTGGAACTGGCCATGGAGGGAGATCGCTCCATCCTGCTGGTGGCCCAGAAATCCGCCACCAAGGATGAGCCGGGGCCTGAAGACCTGTACCAGATCGGCTGTCTGGCCAATGTGCTGCAGATGCTGAAGCTGCCTGATGGCACCGTCAAGGTGCTGGTGGAAGGTGTGCAGCGGGTCCGTATCGATACCGTCGAGCTCCAGGAAACCCATTTTGTCGCCCGCGCCCGTTTGCTGGCGCCGGGTGCTGACGGGGATCATGAGCTGGAGGCCATGCGCCGCGCTGTGGTGGCTCAGTTCGACCAGTTCGTGAAATTGAACAAAAAGATTCCGCCGGAAATCCTCACTTCCATCGCCGGGATCGAAGATGCGGGTCGTCTGGCCGACACCATTGCCGCTCATCTGCCATTGAAGCTGGAGCAGAAGCAGGAAATCCTGGAAATGGATACGGCGCACGAGCGTATCGAGCGGCTGCTGTCTCAGCTCGAATCGGAAATCGACATCCTGCAGGTGGAAAAGCGCATCCGTGGCCGCGTCAAGCGCCAGATGGAAAAGAGCCAGCGCGAGTACTACCTGAACGAGCAGGTCAAGGCGATCCAGAAGGAACTGGGCGAAGGCGAAGAGGGCGCCGACCTGGAGGAGCTGGACAAGAAGATCCAGGCCGCCGGCATGAGCAAGGAGGCCCTGGCCAAGGCCCAGAGCGAGCTGAAGAAATTGAGGCTGATGTCCCCCATGTCCGCCGAAGCCACGGTGGTGCGCAATTACATCGAGACCCTGATCGGGCTGCCCTGGCGCAAGAAGACCCGCATCAGCAAGGACCTGGGCGCTGCCGAAAAGGTGCTGGATGCCGATCATTACGGCCTCGACAAGGTCAAGGAACGCATCATCGAGTATCTCGCCGTGCAGCAGCGAGTGGACAAGGTCAAGGCCCCGATCCTTTGCCTCGTGGGGCCTCCGGGCGTTGGCAAGACCTCCCTGGGCCAGTCCATCGCCAAGGCCACCAATCGCAAGTTCGTGCGTATGGCCCTGGGTGGGGTGCGCGATGAAGCCGAGATTCGCGGTCACCGCCGCACCTATATCGGTTCCATGCCCGGAAAAATTCTCCAGAGCCTCTCCAAGTGCGGTGTGCGCAACCCCCTGTTCTTGCTGGACGAGGTGGACAAACTCGGCCAGGATTTCCGTGGCGATCCTTCTTCCGCCCTGCTGGAAGTATTGGACCCGGAACAAAATCACACCTTCCAGGACCATTACGTGGAAGTGGATTTCGATCTTTCCGACGTGATGTTCGTGGCTACCGCCAACACCCTGAACATCCCTGCCGCCCTGCTGGACCGGATGGAGGTCATTCGTCTTTCCGGTTACACCGAGGACGAAAAGGTGAATATCGCCATGCGTTACCTGCTGCCCAAGCAGTTGAAAAACAATGGCCTCAAGGCGACCGAGCTGAGCGTGAGTGAAAGCGCCATCCTGGATATCGTCCGTTACTACACTCGCGAAGCCGGGGTGCGCAGCCTGGATCGGGAAATTTCCAAGATCTGTCGCAAGGTCATCAAGATGCTGCTGCTCAGGAAGCGTGAAGGCAAGGTGGTGGTGAATGCCAAGAACCTGGAAAAATTCCTGGGCGTACGCCGCTACAGCTTCGGCGTGGCCGAAAAGGAAAACCAGGTGGGTCAGGTGACCGGCCTGGCCTGGACCGAGGTGGGGGGCGAACTGCTGACCATCGAATGCGCCGTCATGCCTGGCAAGGGCGCCATCCTGCGTACGGGCTCCCTGGGCGATGTGATGAAGGAATCGGTCGAAGCCGCCCGCTCCGTGGTCCGGGCCAGAGCCCGGCGCCTGGGGATCAAGGATGACGTGTTCGAAAAGCAGGATATTCATATTCACGTGCCGGAAGGCGCAACCCCCAAGGACGGCCCTTCCGCCGGGATCGCCATGACCACGGCGCTGGTGTCGGCGTTCACCGGTATTCCGGTGCGTTGCGAGGTCTGCATGACTGGCGAAATCACCCTGCGGGGCGAGGTGCTGGCCATCGGCGGGCTCAAGGAAAAACTGCTGGCTGCCGTGCGTGGCGGCCTCAAGACAGCCCTGATCCCTGCTGAGAATGTCAAGGATCTGGTTGAAATTCCTGACAATATCAAGAACAAGATCGAGATCGTGCCGGTCAAGTGGATCGACCAGGTACTGGAGCGCGCCCTGGAGCGTAATCCCCAGCCTTTGCCGGAAGAAGCTCAGGTTGGCATTGCTCCCTTGGCGGATGCGGGAACTGAAATCAGCGGGGTGGTCACCCATTGATTGCCGGGTTTCGATTTTCCTGGGAAACGCTGGTGTAGCAACCGCTTGTGCAGCAACCTCTGCAACGCCCCGAAAGTCCGCTTGACACAAGGCTTTTGGGGCGGATATAAACCCCCGTACCGCGATCCAGACCGTTTTTCATTGATAACGAAGAGGGGGGGGGGAAGTGAATAAATCCGAACTGATCGACGCAATTGCTGCAGAAGCCGATATTTCCAAAGCGGCGGCAGGTCGTGCGCTGGATGCAACCGTCGCAGCCGTGACCCAGGCGCTCCAGGAAGGTGAAATGCTGACCTTGGTGGGCTTTGGTAGTTTCTATATCGGCGAGCGTGCCGCCCGCAGTGGTCGCAACCCCCGCACGGGGGCGACCATCAAGATCAAATCTGCAAAGGTTCCCAAGTTCCGGGCTGGTAAAGCGCTCAAGGATGCAGTAAACTAGCGCTTTCGGGTGCTTAGCTCAGTTGGTAGAGCGTCGCCCTTACAAGGCGAATGTCGGCGGTTCGACCCCGTCAGCACCCACCAAAAAATCTGCATTAAAACCAAGTAGTTAGTCACTTAAAGCCCTGGCACCACGTCAGGGCTTTACTACTTCTGCCACCCTGTTTTAAGGGTTGCGGGTGTCACTAGGGTGGCAGCGGGTGTCAGAACATTTCCCAGCCACTACCCCGGTAACAAGCGCTCTACTGGTGCAATCCACCTGTATAACGCCAGCCCTGATTATCTCATTGGGGGCAAGTCTTGACACAGTTCGGGCTTATGGTATTTATTTCGGGCTTGTTGAGACGAGATAGACTTTTACTATCACCGCAACACAACTCAATAGCCAGGGCCATATAAAACGCGGCGCATGTTTTCAAACTTTTGGGTTTCGATATGGGGTCGCCCGGCCTGCAGTTCCCAAAGTCTCAGGGGCTAGATTTCAAATCGCACCCCGCCAGCTTGCCTGCAACCCCACGGGTCACGTTCGAAAAATGCCACCCCACGGGGTCACGTTCGAAACGCTAGCCCCTCGCCCTTGTCACGTCCTCAAGCTGAGCAAGTAGAACAACCCCTTGAGTTGGGCTGTTGTTCGATGGACAGGATGACAAATGGGCTTTATGCTGACCTCCTACGGTGGGGTTCTGCAAGTTCAAGCTGTCAGGCTCGACCATAACGCCAGAGGCTGCGCCCGGTTGAGTTACAAGCGGCCCTCTGAGCTTCGATGACAGTTCAAACGAGCGAAACCCTTGCATGCCATGCCTCAGAATCAATTAAGCATCCTCTCGTCAGTACGTGAGGAACTTCTCGGGGAAGCGATGCGCTCCCCTGGCTTGCTGGCTGATCTCGCAAATCTCGAACGCTACATCGCAGAAACTTACTCTGCTCGCTCTTTTATCGAACTTTTGCAAAATGCTGACGACGCCAAGGCAAGTCGGTTTCTCGTAACTCGTCATGGCGAGTGGTTGGTATGTGCCAACGACGGGCTTGGTTTTTCTCGTGGCGACTTCTACAGCCTTTGTCGAAGTGCTTCTTCAGCCAAACAGCGTGGCCAGACTATCGGTTACCGGGGGATCGGTTTTAAGTCAGTTGTGGGTGTCGCGACCAGCGTGCATTTATTCAGCGGCGAATTGCGTGCCAGCTTTTCACGAGCCCTTACACAAAGTTGTTTGTCGAGCCAAGCACCTACCCCGCTGATCAGGATTCCCCATCCTCTTGCGCTCAACTCCGGCGACTCTGTCCTTGATGTGGTTCGGCAACTTGAGCAGGCTGGGTACTCGACCATTTTTGTGCTCGGTGGGTTAGATGCCGATCGGGTTCAAGACGAATTTGAGCAATTCGACAGCGACTACCTTCTGTTTCTTCGTCACATCGAAGAGGCTGTTCTGGTCGCTGGTGAGCAGCGCCTTTACCAGTGCAGCCGAAAGCACTTTGATACAACCACACGTGAAGTCACCATAGCTGGTCCTGATCGAAGGTCATCGTGGCGGGTTGAGCGTGTTGGTCAGTGCGACCTCGCTTTCTCCCTTTTGGATGATAAGCCGGTGCCACTCAATGCAACTTCAGCAATCGCGCATGCATTTCTGCCAACTCTTGAAAGCACTGGATTTGGGGTGCGCATTAACGCAGATTTCAGCACCGATCCATCACGAACCCGAATCATTTTTGACGACACCACACTTGCCTGTATTGAAGATGCTGCTCAAGCTATCGCCGACAAAATTTGTGAAGTTACGTTGTCGTCTGATATCGATCCAAGCTTACTGGCCTGTTTGACGCCAACTGCCGACCTCGCCACACTTGCCCTGCAGAAACGATCTTTTCGAACTGAACTGATCACGCGAGTAAAGAAAAAGCTTGGGCACCTGAAAGAGAAAATCACCCTAGCCCCAAGCTGGTTGAACGCACCCGATGCCCAAAAACTTGCTGATTTACAAAAGCAAAAAATCCTAACACTGCCAGCAAATCAGCCAGAAGGACAGCTGGGCTTCATGCGCTACCTTGGCGTAAAAACACTAGCCGCAGAAGCGGTGGTTTCAGCTGCGGAGTCAATTGCGCTCAGTCCTCAAGGCTGTGCGGAATTACTCGCCTACTGTGTTCGCAATGTTGGTGCTGGAATTAGCCTTCGTCAGTTAATAGAAAAACCTTTGTGGTTAGGCGCGGACTCAGTGTCGCCGGTCAGCTTGTCAGTATTGGCGAGCAAGCAAACCAAACTTCATAAGGCGTTATTGGAGGCGATAGAAACCAATGGCATAAAAAATAATGAGCTAGGTCGAATGCTTAAGTCGGCTGGGGTAAGCGCTGAAGATGTTGCAAGTGTATTACCTGAGGCCGTAACGCCAATACAGGAATCGGCAGCTAATTCAACACCAGAACGACCTGATGCGGTTGATTTCGGGGAGGGAAACAATACACAAGACTTTGACCCACTGGCTGAAAATCCATCGCGACAGGCAACTAATAGGTCTGCGGCCTCAATCATTACCAGTCGAAGCCTGCCAGCTTGGCGAGGTGCAGAACAGTACGTTGCATTGATGCTGACTGAGCATGGTTACCACGTGGAAGATAGAAGCCGCCAAAATCTTGGGTACGACCTCTATGTCGAAAAGGAAGGCCGGAAGTATTACATCGAAGTTAAATTACTAGACTACGCAGGCCAGCCCTTCATCATCACTACCAATGAGGAAACTGTAGCTAGGGAGTGTGGTGAGGCCTATGTTATTGCCTTGACATTACGTGATTCAAATGAAGGGGTTCATATTCAGTTTATTCATGATCCCTCGCGAGTTTTAAAGTTTGTTAGGCAATGCAGGCAATGGGTCTGGGAATGCAGTGAATATACTTTTAATCCCTATAATTCTGGATTTTGACTATGAGTTTGTTTCTTGAATTTCAAAAATATTATCCAAAAGACTGGAAGATTATTTCAGATAGCATGGGCTATTTTTGTGCTGCAGATAACGTCAAAGGTATTGATGAGCTTGTTGAAAGGTTTTTTTCGACCCCTCTTACTGTCAGGTTTCTTGAGGGCGATATAGCAAACTCTTCTTTCAATGAAGATGATATTGATGTAAATAAGCTCATTTGCCCTTTTTTATATGCGTTGAGTTGTAAGTCGTTTAATGTATTTGAAAGATTGGTGACTGTTACAGGTAATGCTAACCTGCAAACAAGTTTTCCGGGAGATACTGCTATCCTTCCATTATTGTACTGGGCAATAGTTACTGAAAATCTTTCAACGGCGAAATTTCTACTTGTAGCTGGGGCAAATCCGAACGGAAAAATCGTTTCAGGTGATGGTGAATTTGGCTTGGCAACCCAAGTTGAGGATGAGGAAACTATTGATCTATTGTTGGATTATGGGCTGGCTTTGACAATCGAAGATTTGATTACTATGATTCTCAAGTTCAATGATTTCAATGACTCTCAGAAAAAAGCCATATTAAAATCTCCCGGTGTTTTAACTGATGTTCGTAAGGCTGATGGGGTGAGCGCTTTGCATTTAGCGTGTCAAGGTGAGCGCTATGAGATTGTCAAATGGCTTGTTTCGCAAGGTGCACCAGTGAATTTGCTTGATGGAAATGGAAATGCTCCATTGGCACATGCAACTACTTCAGGCAACAAAAAAATTATCGAATTCTTGTTGTCTCATGGTGCGGACCCCAGCCAAAGCACACTACCGCTTGATATAAAGCCGCTTATCGAAAGGCTTGATATTATAGAAGAGCGTTTAGGTGTTCGTTTTGAAAGCATTAAGGCTACGAGATCAAAAAGATTTAAAGAAGATGTTTTTTTTGATTACTTGGTTGAAGTTAATTTTGATGTGATAGCGGTTGATGGGCTTCTTGAGCGCGCATTTAAGATAGTTCTTTCAGCTTACAATGAGGCTGGGGAGCTTATTGAAACCGAATCGACTTTTATAAACAATGATCATTTTTTGGGGATTGAGTCGATTAAGCTCTCACTAGCATGTAAGGAGGCTCCAGCAAGATACAGACTCTATCCGGCTAATGCTATTTAGGGATTATCTGAACAAGTCTGAATTTCTTGCCGCCGCTTGGTGTAAATCATTGATTCGACAAAGCCCTGGTTTTCTGTGTAGCACTTATTCAGACAATCCCTCCCTATTGTGGGTGGTATCGTTGCCTAAACGCTCCCTTTGTTTGAATGGGTTAACGTTGACAACACGGAATCTAGTGCGTGATGGAATTGAGTTTTTTCACTAAGCCGAAAAACACAATGAATTCTTGCAAGGCTGCAAGGCACAGGGTATTTAATAAATTGGATGCATATCATGCGTGTTAGTTACATCTATGTTCTTTCCAACAACTCAATGCCCGGTCTTTTGAAGATTGGGCGAACTGATAGATCACCTATAGATCGAGCCAAAGAACTTAGTACGACTGGCGTGCCAACGCCTTTTGTTTTGGAATATTTTTTACCAGTTGAAGATTCGGTGCTGGCTGAGTCACTTATTCATAAACATCTTGAAGAAATAGGGTGTAGAGCAACCCAGAATCGAGAGTTTTTTGAATTGACTACAAATAATGCAAAAAAAATAATTGAACAGGTTCTAGGTTTAGAGATAGGCGCAAACGAAGGTGTAGCATCAAGATCAGATTTGCTTAATGAACTTGAACAACTTAATGTTCCGTGGAGCGCATCGCTTACACATGAAGAGGCATGGCATTTAAGTGAGAGGTTGGCAGAACTAGCTCAACGGGGTTTGCCAGAGGCAATGCAAACAGGTGCTAGGGTTTTTAGAATGTGTTGCAAATGGCCAGCTAAATATAGGGAGTTTAGTCAAAAATATTTCAGCATGGCTTTGAAAGAGTGTCAGCAAGAGCCACTATACGGCATGGGTAGGCGCTTGAGGGCTGAGCTTGGAAAAAATATAGCTAACCATCTTGAAATACTAAGTGATAACAATTGGATTGCCGAAGACGACTTTTCGTATGTTTCAAGTTTTTTGGTATCAGGCGATCAGTTTATATACGAAGGCTATATTGCCGAAGTTGAAAAAACAAGCTTCGCAGAAGTAATTAAACAAAGAGCGCTGAATCTCTAATTTTCAAAATACAAAACAAGCTGTTTTTTGGGCGCTTGAACACTCGGCAGCTTCGGCATTTATTGGGGAAGTTCAAAGTAGTTTCGTTAGATTGGTTATGAGCGTGAATTGACTTGTCACCCCATCAACCGCTTCACACTATCCAACCACTCGACCAAAGACGTGTCTCGACACCGCGCCCCATCCTTCAACGCATTCCGAGACACGGCAGCTTTGCCGGCTGGGGTCTTCGGCCCGGGGTTTTTCACGCGCTCCCATGGCTTGTTCTCCAAGTTCCAGGCTCGCATCTTCTCGGCATAACGGAGCCGCATCGCCTCAGACCACGCCATGATTTCCACCAATGGTGTGAGTTACTGGCTTTTGCGGTTGCATTGCATGGACAGCGCCAAGGGCTTGGATTAGCACTCTCTGCGTTGCCAAGCCCACCTTGATGAACTCGTTTGATGCCGCCACGGTCGAGGCCGTGGTTGATTTCTGGAATAGGCGCGTTGCCGTCGCTTCGAGCAAACAAATTTGACGGGCTAACGTGGCTTTGATTTCGGCTTCCGGCGCGCCCTCGATTTCGGCATTACGTCGCGCCATTTCCTTGAAAACTGAACCCGGTAACAAAGTCGCGGCTGGGTCCAGGATTGCGGCCAGGGCTATGGCTGCAGCTTCGTCTGGGTCTGACGGCAAGGGCGGCGCTAACCGCTTTTGCGCTTCGATCCTTTCGGCTTCCCGCTTCTTGACCATGTCACTTCTGAAGGTGTGACTAGTTGATGCCGGGGTTACGGCGTTCTGGGTGTTTGAATGCATTCTGGATAATCTCGAGATTTATTGGGTCATACAGTAGTTTATACAGCACTTCTAAGATTCAGGCCACGATTCCGGCCACGGTGGCCACGATCCGGCCACGGTTTTCAAACAATCGTGGCCGGGCTAAAGCCTTGTCCCACAAGGGTTTCCAAGGGGGCTGCCACGATGCCACGATTTTTAGGCCAAATCCTATATATATAAATTCCGCTGTGTCTCTACAAGGTGTGTATATTGGGGAGAGGGAGAGAGAAATCTATAGGACTAATTTAATAAATAATCGTGGCATCGTGGCCGGAACTACTGGAAACCCTTGTGGGACAAGGGTTCCAGCCCGGCCACGATTGAAAATAATCGTGGCCGGATCGTGGCATCGTGGCCGGCTAGAGCAGATCGATTCCATAGAAACCGACCCCCCGGGCACCTTCACACCGGACCTTGCCCCCTGTCGATACTGCCCCAAGCTTGACCAGCCTCTCGGAAAACCCCTTGCCGCTCATTAACTTTTGCATGTTTTGAGATGCGCCCCAAACCAGGTAGGCTTGAAACAGGGTCTGGTGAAGCGTAGGACCGTAACCCGGCCCGACCTTGCATTCAGCCTCGACGAACTGGGCCACTTGGTCCGAGTCCTTGAACCACTCAGCGAGCGCCGCCTGCGACGATGCAGGCCGCGTGAAGCCACCCCGCTCATAAACCCCCAACAAGGCTTGCAAGGCTGCAACCATGATCCCGGGCAACTCCTTCAACAGCTTGGCGGTCAGTGACGCGTCACGTTCAGATTCACTAAACTTGCGATTGAACGGAATCACGATGGTTCTACGGGCCATGCCGTCGCTCAGGTCGCGGGTATGAGGCATGGTATTGGTCGCGGTCCAAAGCGTGGCGTAGGGTTTGAACTCGAAACCGTCACGACCTTTGAATTCACCTGATACCAAATCGCCGGCTGTGAATTGCTTCAGGGGACCGTCCCGAAGCGATTCACCTACGCTCATCTCAGGAACGAGGTTGATCAACTTGCCGCGCAAGGAAGCATTAACGAACCGGTCACCCAGGCGGGCTAGGGGTTGGGCTGCAGCTTGCTCCCTGCCCACAAGGTACAGCAGCACCTCCAGCAAGACAGACTTGCCGTTTGCGCCACCACCCACCAGCATCAGGAAGACAGGGAATGGGCAGGCTTGCAATAGGCTGTAACCAATTAGCTCCAATACAACGCGAATCTTGTCAGCACGGTCCCTATCAGGCTCGAACACTTCGTCCAGATATTGCATGAACCGTGGGCATGCTGCGTCAGGTTCATAGGGCACTGGAACCTGCGCCGTTAGATAGTCTTCGCGGCGGCTCTCTCGCAGCAGCCAGGCGCTGCCCTGACGTTCCAGGGTGCCATTCAGGACATTGATCCGGTCGGCGGCGGGTTCGTCAAAGTTGGCCCCAGCCTTGAAGCAGGTCGTAGTGGCAACTCGGGTCACAGACTCAACCGCGTTCGCAGTAATCCGGGTTTGACCTTCCAGAACTCGCTGCACAGCCTGCCGGACCTCCTGCAAGTCGATTGGCTGCCACAAGCCCCGGTCACGCCAGGCCCAGAACCCACCGGGGGCGTGGATCAGGTTTCCGTCGCCGAATTCTGCAAGCACTTCCCTTGCATAGTCCAGGTCGTCCTTGCGGTCGTCCTTTGCCGATGGAATATCGCTGCCGACATCAGCCTTTAGCCCAGCCACGGTGCAGCCAAGCAGCTTGGCTGCCAGCTTCATCAGCGGATCACGGGCGTAAGACTTCAGTTCCGGATCGAGGTTGAAGTCGAGCACCAGACCATAGACGGCGTCGCGGTCACCCTCACAAGCGTTTAGCGCGGCTTCCCAATCTGCAGGCGTTCTGACGAAATGGGCGGCGGCATCGATGCTAATCATAGATTCAATTGTCATTACAACCCCCTCATGTCGTTAAGACTTGCCGATTCCGGAAAGATCGAGCGCACCCCGCCCACCGAAAATTCATAGCAGGGGTTTCCATCCGTGTAGCGGAACATTTCACGCAAGGCAGCCTGTCGCTTGGCTGCAGTCCCATACCTGGCCCCATCACCTGCATGGTTCTGGATTAGGCCCGCGCACAGGGTCAAGAGCGCGTCCTCAGCCAAGCCCAGGGCGTGGGCTGCCGTGCATAGCTGAATGCATATCTGATTGAACCCGGCAGATTCCCGTGGCTTGATAAGGCCGGCCCCCAGCGCCAGCAACGAGGGGGGCAGAGCAGCGCCCACGGCCTTGCATCGTACTTGCAGAAGTTCAGCCGTCTTGCTGGGGTTCCGCTTGGCACGTTTGGCAGCGCTTGCCGTTACCTTGTCCTTGGCCGTGCAGTACATCAGGGCAAGGCCTGAGCAGAGTTCAGGGGCAGCCAAGGGTGGGAATGGTCGTGGTGCAGAGACAAGCGCGGCGTAGGTCTCAGCCGTAACCCCCAAGGCTTCGGGCACAGTCAAAGGCACCTTGAAATTCCCATTCTCGCGCCTCCTATTTGGTACCCGCCACATCCGGCCTTTTCTGCAGGAATAAACCCTGAGGTCAAGGGTATCAACGAACAAACCGTGGGCAACCTCTTTGTAAATGGCGGGCAGATTTACCACGCCCTCAGCAGGAACCCGGGCCATGAACAATGCTTGGGGGATTTCAATATGAAAACCCTTGGAACCGGAAGCAAAGAGCCTGCAGGCTTCCAGATCAACACTCAATGCTTGCAACTTGCCAAGGAGGCCCCTGAACTGCTCGCAAACCTCAGCGATATCTGGGGAATCGAGGTCGAAATAAGCCGGCCCGCTGTAATGGGTTGGGGTCGTGTCGTCATACGCGCCCACGATTCCAAGAACGGTTCTGCATTCAGGCGGTTCAGAGGATTGAAGCTGCCCGGTTAGCGCCCCCGCTTCAACCTCAAGCCAATGGGTTGGGCCGGTTTGCTTGAAGTAATTTCCAGACAGCGGAATAAAGGGGTCGAAGCTGTTCATTTGTCACCTCGACGCACGAGCATGTACACAGCCTGTTTATGCTTGCGGCCTTCAGAATCACACAACCACCTCAATTGCGTATCAATGAAATGCCCAGCCCTACGCAGTTCCATGACTCGACCGCTTGGATGGAAGATGCCCAGTATGTCGCGGGCGTCTGACGTGCTCAGCCCGCCAAGTTCTTCAAGGGCTTCGAGCAGTTTCTCGCATTGCTTGCGCTTGCACTGTTCTGGAATGTCATGGTTAAGCATGGCAGATACCCCGCTCAACACCACGCTGGATAGCGCGCTTATACATGCCCATTTCGTGCTGAATGTTCGAAAGCTCTAACAAGGCTGTACGTTGCAGGCACAAGATGCCCTTGTCTTCGCCTTGATACTCGACGATTTCCATTAACACTTCGCGGTCGCGTTCGAGCATAACGGTCAAGGCTTCGAGGCGTTCGACGGGGTCAAACAGTTTTGCACTCACTTTGAATTGTTGCATTTGTAGCTCCTTGAACAAGGGCTAGCACCATTGCTAAACCCTTGGTCGCAGGTTACTAAAGCTAGAATCTCGGATAACCAATAAGGATATCCGTGCAAACTATCCGGGATAATGAAGCTTCAAAGGTCGCGCACCGCCTCTGCACCTTGCTTATGCTGGTCAATTAAAGTCTTGCAATGCCTAATGAATTGGTCGCGTCGTTCAGTTCTCAAACTAGCAGTTTTAGTTTCTGGGTAATGGTGGATTGCTTCATCGCGCAGAACCTTTATTAGATAGCTTTCGCTTAGTGGTTGATCGCCAAACCAATAAACCAGCAATTCAGCAATGACGCTGCTAGAAACTGCAGACCATTCTGTGTACTCGACTGAACGATCCAGGGCAGGCTGCAATATGCTTTTAAGTTCATCGTATTGCCCCTGCACAATATCCCGACTTGCGCGCTTATCCAGAACCTCCGTTACTTCCGTCGCAGCAGCACCAACCCTGCGCCCACTATCCGCCAGCAATTCAGTAAGCTTGGCGATGATCTGGGTCAGGGATTCATTCTTCGCACGTTCCGAAGACACAACAACCTGCAGCGCTTGCCGCTCTCCTTCCAAACACTTGGCCTTCTCCACCTCAGCCGCCAGCCTGCCCGCAACATCTTGTTCTTCAGGACTAAGGGCTGGGGACAAGCAGGCCAAGTCATTAAGCACGTCTTGGAAGACCACACCACCAACATGCATTTTTTGCTGCAACATCTTGCCAATGCTTTGAGCACCTAAGGCGATGCCGTAAAGCCTTGCCGAGGTTTCCAGGGTTTCGCGTTCCCGCGTCCCAATCGAGCACGCTAGGCCAGACCATGCCGGCGTCTCCAACCAGGCCAGCATCGCCCGTGCGTCTTTTTTCATTTCGTTCGAGATAGGCATCATGCGCCCCCCACTGCAACTGAACGAGGAAACAACCGCGCCGCCAATTCATCGGGGCATGCCTCGAACAAGGCTTGGAGGTCATCCGGCGCTGCAGCATCAAGCGCGCCCACGTCTTCAACCACGGCACGCGACAACAGCCAGGCGGTAACATCTTCGCGCCGCCAGCCCACGTGCCAGCCATCATATTTAATCGGGGTTGGAAACTTGCCGGTTGCAACATACCGGCGAAGGGTTGAGCGCGGCATGCCAGCCATAACGCTGGCTTGGTCTTCTTTGAGTAATTCCATTTGATTTTCACCTACCGAGAGAGGGGAAGCGCAACACCTGTCTTCCCCCATTGGGGGTTCAAGGTGTTCGGTAGATTCCAAGCTACCGCGGCTTGCCGTTTGTCTGAATTGCTCAGAACGAGTGGGTGCTCTCAGGTTGGGTCGGTTGGGGCGGTACTTAGCCCAGAGGAACAACCCTGATTTCGAACGAGCACCTTATATACACGTCGAAACCTTGCTGCCCTCTACCTGCGCGTGTTTTGCAGGCAGAGGAATTATAACCAGAAAGCCTAGCGATTGAGCATTAATTATTGCGCCAGGGTTATCCCAACTTTCTGGCCAGGTCACCCGCATCAATTGACACGTAACGCTGCAGCATGTTTGCTGAGGCATGGCCCGAGACGGCGCGCAGTTCCAGTACGTTGAAGCCCAACCGCGCCATTCTGGTTAAGGCGTCATGGCGTAGGTCATGGAAGCAAAAGCCCTCGATACCAGCCCGAACCACAGCACGCTCGAAGGCTTGGCTAAGGGCTGAGACAGTTACCGGGAAAACCTTTCCGCCAATATCCCTTGGCAGTGCGCGAAGCATGGCGATGCACTGGGGAGAAAGCGGTATGGTTCGACCGCCCGTCTTGCCGGAAACCTTAGCCACGCCCTTGACCAGATCCACGCCTGACCAGGCCAGATTCAGAATCTCGCCACGGCGCGCTGCAGTCTCCAATGCGAAGAACGCTACCGGCTTGATCCACGGGTTGCTGCACTGAGCGCATGCCGCCATCAAGCGCTCTCTTTCATCACCAACCAGAACGCGGTCACGGGCTGGGTTGCTGGTGGGCTTGCGTACTAGGCTGGCTGGGTTGGTACTCAGGCCAATACCCCATTCCTTGATTGCGACTGAGAAAACGTGACTGATCAAGTTCATTTCACGGGAGACAGTGCTACCGGAAACTTCCCGGAGACGATCATCGCGCCATGCCGCCAGGACTTGCCCGGTAATAGAAGCAACTGAACGCTTGCCGAGTTTGGACCGTTGAAGTTGTTCGAGTCGATAGCGTTCTTTATCCGCGCCTCGTTTCATGGCTGTTACTTCGCGCCCGTAACGGTCCAGCAATTCACCGAAGGTTGTTTGTTCAGCGGGTGCGCGGTCAGTCCAGGTGCCGGCGTCCATTTCCCGCTCTTGCAATCGCGCCCACTTTTCAGCGTCTTTCATGAGGTCAAAAGACTTGTACTGAGTCGGGAAGCCTTGCCGTTTTACGACCGCTTGCCAACGGTCACCACGTTGCCTAATCGTTGCCATTTCCTGCTCCAAGGTGTCAGCAGGGTGGCAGCAGTAGTGACCGGGTTAGTCAGTAGTGGATAAAGTCCTTTGTTATCATGCAGATGGGTGCTTAGCTCAGTTGGTAGAGCGTCGCCCTTACAAGGCGAATGTCGGCGGTTCGACCCCGTCAGCACCCACCAGCACCCATCAGAAGCACCCATCAGATAAAGCCTGCTAATTCAATGAGTTAGCGGGCTTTTTCTATTTCGTCTGGCGTCTTTTCGCCGACTTCAACCGGGACGGCACGCTTTCTGGCGTGGGTGAATGTGGAAACCGGTGCGCCCGCGCGCATCAAGGCCGGGCTGACTGCCGTGGTTCCCCGGTACGCTCGGACGCGCCATCACCTGTGCGCAACGCTGGATACCGTGCTGGTCAAGGCGCGTTACTGGCTGTGCCGGGCAGGTGCCGCGCTGAACGAGGGCCAGGTAAAGCTGCTCGACCGCTTGCTCGATGGTTTCGAGGGTAAATTCACCCGCAGCCAGTGGGCTGCCATCACCCAATGCTCTCCCGATACCGCGCTGCACGACATCACGCAATCGCTGGAACTGGAGGGGACTGAAGAAATTTTCTGACGGCCGGAATTTTTTTTGCCCCCTTCGGATCGCCCCGTTTTTCGCGCCCTTTCAGGCACATGACAAAAAAGCCATGCAAGAGCAAATACCCTATATTTAGTCAACTCGTTGCAGTACACCACTACATGTAGTAGCTTTGCACGCCATCGGAACAATACCTACCCAACACGAGAGACTATCAGGAGTGCTGAATGAGCCAGGCCGCCGAACAACTTTCCCTTGCTGAAATTCCTGCCGCACCGGCGATTCCTCCCCTGCCCGAGCAGGAGATTTCAACCGAGGTGCTGATCGAGAAATATGCCAAGGGCAATGAGATCAATGTCCACGACGTGCGGCGCCGGGTGGCGCGCGCCCTGGCCGCCATGGAAGCGGAAAAAGACCGGGCTCACTGGGAAGCACGCTTGCTCTGGGCCCAGGAAAACGGCTTCGTGCCTGCCGGGCGGATCAACTCCGCCGCCGGCACCGACCTTGCGGCGACCCTGATCAACTGCTTTGTGCAGCCCGTGGGCGACTCCATCGTCGAGACCACCGATGGCCGTCCCGGCATCTACACGGCGCTGGCCCAGGCGGCCGAAACCATGCGCCGCGGCGGCGGCGTCGGCTACGACTTCTCCTCCATCCGCCCGAGCGGCGCCCAGGTGAAGGGCACCCAGTCCCGCGCCTCCGGCCCCGTCTCCTACATGCGCGTCTTCGACCGCTCCTGCGAGACCGTGGAATCCGCCGGGGCGCGCCGGGGCGCGCAGATGGGCGTCTTGCGCTGCGATCATCCGGACATCGAGGATTTCATCCACGCCAAGGACAAGGGCGACCTGACCAACTTCAATCTCTCCATCGGCGTCACCGATGCCTTCATGCAGGCCGTCGAGGCCGACGGCCTGGTCGAACTCACGCATCGGGCCGAGCCCAATGCCGACATGCGCCGGGCAGGCGCCTATCTGCGCGAGGATGGCCTTTGGGTCTATCGCAAGGTGCGGGCCCGCGACCTGTGGGATCAGGTGATGAAATCCACCTACGACCACGCCGAGCCCGGCATCTTGTTCCTCGACCGGATGAACAAGGACAACAACCTCAATTACTGCGAAGTGATCGAGGCCACCAACCCCTGTGCCGAGCAGCCTCTGCCGCCCTATGGCTGCTGCTGCCTGGGTTCGGTCAATCTCACCTTGTTCGTGCGCGACCCCTTTTCCGACGCGGCCGATTTCGATTTCGAAGCCTTTGCCGAGGTGGTGCGGGTTTCCATCCGCATGCTCGACAACGTGCTCGATGCCACCCACTGGCCCTTGCCGCAGCAAAAGGAAGAAGCCGCCAACAAGCGCCGCGTCGGCCTCGGTTTCACCGGCTTGGGCGATGCCCTGGCCATGCTGCGCCTGCGCTACGACCGCCCCGAGGCCCGCGCCATGGCCGCCCGCATCAGCGAATTCATGCGTGACACCGCCTATCTCTACTCCGTCGAACTGGCCAAGGAACGGGGCGCCTTCCCCCTCTTCAATGCCGAGCTCTACCTCTCCGGTGGCAACTTCGCCTCCCGTCTGCCCAATGCCATCAAGGCGGAAATCCGCAAGTACGGCCTACGCAACTCCCACCTGCTCTCCATCGCCCCCACCGGCACCATTTCGCTCGCCTTCGCCGACAATGCCTCGAACGGCATCGAGCCGCCCTTCTCCTGGACCTACAGCCGCAAGAAGCGCATGCCCGACGGCACGCTGAAGGAATACGCGGTCGAGGACCACGCCTGGCGCCTCTTTAAGCACCTGGGCGGCGATGTCAGCAAACTGCCCGATTACTTCGTCACCGCCCTGGAAATCTCCGCCGCCGCCCACAAGGACATGGTCGCTGCGGTCGCTCCCTACATCGACACCTCGATCTCGAAGACGGTCAACGTGCCGGCTGAATACCCTTACGAGGAGTTCCAGGACCTCTACATGGACGCCTGGAAATCCGGCCTCAAGGGCCTGGCCACCTACCGGCCCAACAGCATCCTCGGCGCCGTGCTTTCCGTCGAACCGAACAAGAGCGAAACCGCCGACGACAGCGCCAAGTCTCCCCAGGACTTCGTCGCCGATGCCAACCGCCGCCTCTCCATCAAGCACCTGCCCGCCCCGGTGCTCTCCAGCCTGCGCTGGCCCGGCCGTCCCAACCTGCCCGAAGGCAACCTGTGCTGGACCTACATGGTGGATTCGCCGATCGGCAAGTTCGCCCTGTTCGTCGGCCATGTCGATTCCGAAGGGCACGCCTGGCCCTTCGAAGTCTGGGCCAACGGCCCCGCCGAACCCCGGGGCCTGGGTGCCGTCGCCAAGACCCTGTCCATGGACATGCGCGCCAACGACCACGGCTGGCTGCAGATGAAGCTCGAAGCCCTGGCCCGCACCCCCGGCGACGCCTTTGAAATGCCCACCCCGCCGCATGGGGAAAGAAAGCGCATGCCCTCCGTGGTCTCGGCCATGGCCCAGGTCATCCAGTGGCGCTGCGAGCAGCTGGGCGCCTTCAAGCACGAAGGCCCGACGCCGGTGAAGGACGCCCTGTTCAGCGCCCGGGAACCGAAGACCGGCACCGACGGCACGCTGTCCTGGACCGTGGATGTGAGCAATCCCTCCACCAACGAGGACTTCGTTCTGGGCCTCAAGGAAATCACCCTGCCAGATGGCGTCACCCGTCCCTACTCCATGTGGCTGGCCGGCAACTATCCGCGCGCCCTGGATGGGCTCTGCAAGCTCCTCTCGCTCGACATGCGCGTCCTCGACCCGGCCTGGATCGGCATGAAGCTCCGGAAACTGCTCGACTACTCCGAGCCGCTGGGCGATTTCATGGCCTTCACCCCTGGCTCCCGCAAGCAGCAGACCTACCCTTCCACGGTGGCCTACATCGCTCAACTGATCATCCACCGCTACGCCATGCTCGGCATCCTCGACGAAGCCGGCTTCCCCCTGCAGCAGATGGGCATCCTCGAAGCCCCGGAAGACCCCACCCGCAACAAGGTGCTGCCGACCCAGGGCAAGCTCTGCAGCGAGTGCGGCAACCACACCATGATCAGGAAGGACGGCTGCGACTTCTGCACCGCCTGCGGCGCCGTGGGAACCTGCGGCTAAACGCTAAACGCAGTTCAAGCCCCTGAAAAAGCCAAAGCCCCCGGGAAATCCGGGGGTTTTTACCAGGTGCGCCCGGCAGGGCGTACTTGCCTGGAAAGGGCAGTCCTCTACCGGCCCGGTCCGGATCAATCTGATCAACGGCTGTGCCTTGTCCTCCAGCTGAAAAAAGGCTATATCTGCTCACCCAACTGACAAGGAGAACACCATGAATGTCAAAGCCTACGGGGCCCATGCGGGCGACCGTCCCCTGGAGCCCCTGGAAATCACCCGGCGCACACCGGGTGCCCACGATGTGCAGATCGACATTGCCTATTGCGGCGTTTGCCATTCCGACCTGCACCAGGTCCGCTCGGAGTGGGCAGGTACGCTTTTTCCCTGTGTCCCGGGCCACGAAATCGTGGGGCGCGTTTCGGCGCTGGGGGAGCATGTCAAGGGTTTTGCGCTTGGCGATCTGGTCGGGGTAGGGTGCATCGTCGATAGCTGCCAGCATTGCGAGGAATGCGATGCGGGGCTGGAGAACTATTGCGACGGGATGATCGGCACCTACAACGCTCCGACCGCAGATGCGCCGGGTCACACCCTGGGCGGCTATTCCCAGCGCATCGTCGTGCATGAGCGCTACGTGCTGCGCATTCGTCATCCAGAGGCCCAGCTGGCGGCTGTGGCCCCGCTCCTGTGCGCCGGGATCACGACCTATTCGCCGCTGCGCCACTGGCAGGCCGGGCCGGGCAAGAAGGTGGGCGTGGTGGGTGTGGGCGGCCTCGGGCATATGGGGATCAAGCTGGCCCATGCCATGGGGGCGCACGTGGTGGCCTTCACCACCTCGGATGGCAAGCGGGAGGCCGCGCTGACACTGGGTGCGGATGAAGTCGTGGTATCCCGTAACGCAGATGAGATGGCCGCTCATGCCGGAAGTTTCGACATGATCCTCAACACGGTGGCGGCACCTCATGATCTCGATGCATTTCTTGCCTTGTTGAAACGGGACGGCACCATGACCCTGGTGGGTGCCCCGGCCACACCCCATCCCTCGCCCAACGTGTTCAGCCTGATCATGAAGCGCCGCAGTCTGGCCGGCTCCCTGATTGGCGGCATTCCCGAAACCCAGGAAATGCTTGATTTCTGCGCCGCGCACGGGATCGTCGCCGACATCGAATTGATCCGCGTCGAGGCGATCAACGAGGCTTACGAGCGCATGCTCAAGGGCGATGTGAAGTATCGCTTTGTGATCGACAGTGCCAGTCTGGGAGCGCTCGGCGCCTGATTGCCGGTGCCGTGGCCGAGCGGGCCTGTCAGCCGGCAGGGTCCGGCAGCGGGCGTTCCGCTCGGCGTTCCATCCCTGCGGGCTGTGGTGGAACCGTGGTGCGAGCCCCATGAACCCGGCCTTGCCGAAGTCCTTCCTTGATCGTCTTGGGCTCGATGCGACGCGACGACTTCCTGTCTTTCATGAGCTGCCGTATGCGCAGCCGCCTCTACGCTGACGCTGGTGTGCGAGGGCGGCGGTGTGATCCCATCTCCGGCTTGATGGCCGGGTTTGGTGGAAGGGCTTGGCGGAGGGGCAGGTAAGTGGCTTCTTCGAAGGCTTGCAACTGGGGCTGGAGGACGCCGTAGATCAGGATGTGCCGTTCCGAGACCGGGTCAAAGGAGGCGGGGACGATGGCCAGGGGCGGTGCTGTTGCCGCATCGGGCTGCATCTTCAGCCAGCTCCGGGCGGCCTCATGGGCAGCGGCAAAACTCGGGAACAGGCCTTGCAGGCGGGGATGGCGGATGGGCAGGAACTGGCCCGTGATCTGGTCCAGCAACTGATCCTTGCCCAGGTATTGCACACCGTAGCCTCCGGCCGGGCGGGGCAGGGGTAAGGCTTCCAGTTCGAAGGGGTCGCCAAAAGCCCGGGAGTGATCAGTGGGGTGGTCGTGCGGCTGGTTGTGTGGCTGGTCGTGCATAAGAGACATTTTGTACCACGCTTTGTACCACGCATGGCGGGCTTGTGCAGTCCGGGGCCAGGTTGCGGATTCCCCGGAAAGCAGACAGTGCGATTTTTGTAAGTTTTCCAGGGCGATGGCATCGGGAGGATGGGGTCCGTCTTTCAGGTCGAGATGGATCTTGCCGGTCATCCACGCTTCCGCGACGTCTCCTCGTACTCGGCCTGCCGGACCTTTTTCGGGCCTGGGCCGACGCCGCCCGGGGACTGAGCCATCAGGCCGGTTCGTCCGGCGTCAGCAGGGCTTCGATTTCCCAGATCTGGTCGCGCAGCTGCAGCTTGCGTTTCTTCAGCCGGGGCACCAGCAACTGGTCCGGGGGCGGGTTTTCTGCCAGGTGGCTGATGACCTGGTCCAGGTCCCGGTGTTCCAGGATCAGGGCCTGCAGGCGCGCCTCGTAACGCGCGATATCTTCAGGGCTCAGGGTGGGGTTGGTCATGGTCGGCTTTCCTCTGGAATGAGTGGGTCGGATGGCTCGCGAGCCACGACCCACTGTAACAGTTTGGCGGCGGGCAGGATCTGCGGATTGGGGGCCGCTCCCGTGTCGATGAGACGGGGCGATTGCTCCTGGCCCTCATCTCATCCGCCGCCCGTTGCCGTGCCTTCACCCGGGCTGCCTCGCTGGGCGCTGCCACTCGGGGAATGAGGGAATGCAGGCCCCGACCCGGATGGGGGCGGCAGGGCGGGCGGCGAACCACCGGGACAGCATGATGCCGGCAGATGTCAAGGGAATCAACAGGAGGCGAAGGTGTTTTGCCTGAACCATGATTGAGCGGCGAAAACCCGTGAAAATCCGATGCGCAAGCGGCGATCAGGGGCGCTTGCGCAACATGAGGCCCGGCGCGGGAGGGTTGCCCGATTCGATTGTGACAATCAAAAGGTGACGGAAAGCCGGTTTTCCGACATAAAATCCAGCTGTCACCAGAAAAATAGAGGAGAGGGTCATGGACTATCACATCATCGTCAGCTTCGCCAAGGATCGCGCCTACGAGTTCAAATCCACGGGCGGCGCAGTCAGTTTCAGCACCCAGGAAGAAGCGCGCAAGTGGCTGGAAAAGGAATTCAATGATCTCAAGTGTGAGGTCACCAGCCCTACCGGCAAAATCCTGATCATTGACAAATTGATTGCCGTCGCCCAGAAAGCGGGGGAAGAGCGCTTTGCCCAGCGCACCGAATGGGCGGTTCAATATGCCCGCAACGTGGCCCTGACTCTGGGACGGGACCTGGTGCGGGTGGATGTGGAACATATGCGCCTGGGTTACTGAGTTGCAATGAGCAAGGCGTTTACGCGAGAAGATGCCGGGGATGAGGATGAGGAGAACCTCTCCTTGGCCCTGAAGCTACCCCCGGGCAGCAAGAACTACATCACCCCGGCCGGCTATGCCCGGCTGGTGGCCGAACAGGAAGCGCTCATCAAGCAGGAGCGGCCCCGCATCGTGGAAGTGGTGGCCTGGGCGGCCTCCAATGGCGACCGCTCCGAGAACGGCGACTATCTGTATGGCAAGAAGCGCCTCCGGGAGATCGACCGGCGCATCCGCTTTCTCAACAAGCGCCTGGATAACGCCCAGGTAGTGGACCCCACCCTCCAGGGCAATAACGACCAGGTGTTTTTCGGCGCCACGGTGACCGTTTCCTGGGACGGGGGTGAGGAGCAGACCTACAGTATCGTCGGCGTGGACGAAGCCGACGTGGCCCGGGGCCGCATCAGCTGGATTTCTCCTCTGGCCCGCACCCTGATCAAGGCCAGGGAAGGCGACTGCCTGCGTTTCCAGACCCCGGCCGGGGTACGGGAAATCGATATTCTCGAAGTGGTTTACCAGGCCATCGACTGAACAAGGCCGGGGGCTTGAAATTCCCCGTCTTGTCCCCATCTGCACCGCCATCGTTTTGTCATTCGTTTATTTACATGGGAGAAAAACACATGACCGCCAGCACGGCCAGCAAGGAGACCCTGGGTTTTCAGACTGAAGTCAGGCAGTTGCTGCACCTGATGATCCATTCGCTCTACAGCAACAAGGAAATTTTCCTGCGGGAGCTGATCTCCAACGCTTCCGACGCCTGCGACAAGCTGCGCTTCGAGGCGCTCAACAACGCTGCCCTGTATGGTGACGATGCCGGACTCAAGATCCGTGTTTCCTTCGACAAGGCCGCCCGCACCCTCACCGTCTCCGACAACGGCATCGGCATGTCGCGGGAAGAGGCCATTGCCCACCTGGGCACCATCGCCAAGTCCGGCACCAAGGAATTCTTCAGCGCCCTGACTGGCGACCAGGCCAGGGACGCCCACCTGATCGGCCAGTTCGGCGTTGGTTTCTACTCTTCCTTCATTGTTGCTGACAAGGTCACCGTGATCTCCCGCCGCGCCGGCCTGCCCGCCGATGAGGCCGTGTGCTGGGAATCCAGCGGTGAGGGCGACTTTTCCGTGGAAAGGGTGGAAAAGGCCGGGCGTGGCACCGACGTGATCCTGCACCTGCGCGAAGGGGAGGATGAATTCCTCGATGCCTGGCGGCTGAAGTCCATCATCCGCAAGTATTCCGACCACATCACCCTGCCCATCCTGATGGCCGGCGAGAAGTGGGATGAGGAAAAAAAGGAGATGGTGCCCAGCGGCGAGGACGAAACCGTCAACCAGGCCAGCGCGCTCTGGGCCCGCAGCAAGTCGGACATCAGCGACGAGCAGTACAAGGAGTTCTACAAACATGTGGCCCACGATTTCGAGGACCCGCTCACCTGGGTCCATGCCAAGGTGGAAGGCAAGCAGGAATACACCCTGCTCCTCTACATCCCCGGTCGCGCCCCCTTCGACCTTTACGACCGCAACGCCCGCCACGGGGTGAAGCTCTATGTCAAGCGCGTCTTCATCATGGATGATGCCGAAAAGCTGATGCCCCTTTACCTGCGCTTCGTGCGCGGTGTGGTGGACTCGGCCGATCTGCCTCTGAACGTGTCCCGGGAAATCCTCCAGGAAAGCAAGGACATCGAAGCCATCAGAAACGGTTGCACCCGCAAGGTGCTGTCCCTGCTCGAATCCCTGGCCAATAGCGAAGACGAAGCTGAACAAGCCCGGTACGCCAGATTCTGGTCCGAATTCGGCCAGGTGCTGAAGGAAGGCGTGGGGGAAGACTTTGCCAACAAGGACAGGATCGCCGGCCTGCTGCGCTTTGCCTCCACCCGGGCCGACACCCCCGAAGAGACCGTTTCCCTCAAGGACTATATCGGCCGCATGAAGGAAGGCCAGGAAAAGATCTACTACGTCACCGCCGAATCCTTCAAGGCCGCCAGGAACAGCCCGCACCTGGAAATCTTCCGCAAGAAGGGCATCGAAGTGCTGCTGCTTTCCGACCGGGTGGATGAATGGGTGGTCGGCAACCTCACCGAGTTCGAAGGCAAGCCGCTCCAGTCCGTCGCCAAGGGCGGCCTCGACCTGGGCAAGCTGGAAGACGAGGAAGAGAAGAAGGAAGCCGAGAAGGCCGCCGACGAGTACAAGGATCTGATCGAAAAGATCAAGACCTCCCTGGGCGAACGGGTCAAGGATGTGCACGTCACCCACCGCCTCACCGACTCGCCCTCCTGCCTGGTTTCCGATGAGTTCGACGTCTCCGGCAACCTGGCCCGCCTGCTCAAGGCCGCCGGCCAGAAGGCCCCGGACCTGAAGCCCATCCTGGAAATCAACCCCAACCACCCGGCCGTGCAGCGCCTCAAGTACGAAGAAGCCCGTTTCGACGACTGGGCCGCCCTGCTGTTCGAACAGGCCCTGCTCGCCGAAGGGGGGCAACTGGACGACCCGGCCAGCTTCGTGAAGCGCATCAACGCGCTGATGCTGGCCCTGTCCGCCAGGTAAGCCGTTTCAGCCCCGCCAGCAACAAGGCCGGCATGCGCCGGCCTTGGTTTTTCCCGACGCATGGTGCAAGCGGCGTGCACCGGCGCATCAGCTGAGCGCTGTCAGTCGCACACCTGCTATGAGCCCTACGGATTTCAGGTGTCGCTGCCACCGCCGATGACGCTGATGCTGCGG
The DNA here is from genome assembly GCF_049658005.1 of Azovibrio sp. Lineage (NCBI taxonomy): Bacteria > Pseudomonadati > Pseudomonadota > Betaproteobacteria > Rhodocyclales > Rhodocyclaceae > Azovibrio > Azovibrio sp. Next base: position 54,931 of record NZ_JBASOH010000008.1, read on the forward strand.
TTGAACACCGTCAGGGGTTTCAGCAATCTTAAGGGCAGCAGTCCATGGAGGAATCAGTGGCTTTACCGACCAGCGAAGGGGCGGGGGATGACCGCCTCACGGGCCTGGCCCCCATTTTCGATGCCCGGGTCCGGCTGTTGATCCTGGGCAGTTTTCCTTCTCCGGCCTCCCTCGCGGCGCAGCAGTATTACGGCCACCGGCAGAATCATTTCTGGCGGCTGGTGGGGGAGATTCTGGGTGAACCGCTGTTTGAACTGCCTTACCCGGAGCGCACCGCCCGGGTGCTGGAGCGGGGCATCGGTATCTGGGATGTGTATCAGGCCTGCATCCGGCCCGGCGCGCTGGATGCGGATATCCGCGCCGGGGAGGTCAACGACTTTGCCGGGCTGGGGGCCCGGGCGCCCGGCTTGCGGCGGGTCTGTTTCAACGGGCAGACGGCGGGGCGGTTTGCGCCGCAGCTGGCAAGACTGGGACTGGAAACTTGCGTGCTGCCCTCTTCCAGCCCGGCTTATACCTTGCCGTTTGCGGCCAAGCTGGCGCGCTGGCGGGCGGCGCTGGAGCCTGTTGTTTTCATGTCCGTGTTATAGTTCTCCCCCCATTCTTTCCTGTTTGGCATGAACTCCCTTCCTACCCATGAGCACCGCCTCAACCTGCCCGAGATCCTGGAATGGCTGGTGGCGGACGGGCTGGTGGCGAAGCCGGATGCGGATGCCCTGAAGGTGGAGCGGCAACTCAAGGGGGGTAACACCCATCCCCTGATCCTGGTGGCCGAGCAGAAGTGGCGGAGCCTGGTGCCCCCCAACAAACCCCTGAACCTGGAAAACCTGACCGAGTGGCTGGCCGCCAAGGTGGGTTTGCCTTACCAGCATATCGACCCGCTCAAGATCGACTTTACCGGCGTGGCGGATGTGGTTTCCAGCGCCTACGCAGCCCGCTTTTCCATCCTGCCCATCGGCATCGACCTGCGCGAGGTGGTGATTGCCACGTCCGAGCCTTTCCTGCGCGAGTGGGAAAAAGAGCTCGAACACATTCTCAAGAAGAAGATCCGCCGGGTGCTGGCCAATCCGGCGGATGTGAGCCGCTATCTGGTGGAATTCTTCAACCTCGCCAAGTCGGTGAAGAAGGCGGCGCAGGCGGGAGGGCAGGGGGGCAGCCTTTCCAGCTTCGAGCAACTGGTGGAACTGGGGCGTACCAATCGCCAGTTGGATGCCAACGACCAGCACATCGTCCATATCGTGGACTGGCTCTGGCAGTATGCCTTCGACCAGCGCGCCTCCGACATCCACATCGAACCCCGGCGCGACATGGGCATCGTGCGCTTTCGCATCGACGGGGTGCTGCATCAGGTGTACCAGATCCCCATGGCGGTGATGACGGCCATGACCAGCCGCATCAAGCTCCTGGGCCGCATGGACGTGATCGAGAAGCGCCGCCCCCAGGATGGCCGCATCAAGACCCGCATGCCGGACGGCGACGAGGTGGAACTGCGGCTTTCCACCCTGCCCACGGCCTTTGGCGAAAAGCTGGTGATGCGGATTTTCGACCCGGACGTGCTGGTGCGGGATTTCAAGGAACTGGGCTTTTCCGAGGACGATCTTTCCCGCTGGGGCGAAATGACCTCCCGGCCCAACGGCATCATCCTGGTCACTGGCCCCACGGGCTCGGGCAAGACCACCACCTTGTATTCCACCCTGAAGCAGCTGGCCACTCCCGAGGTGAATGTGTGCACCATCGAGGACCCGATCGAAATGATCGAGCCGGCCTTCAATCAGGTGCAGGTGCAGCACAGTGTGGAAATGGACTTTGCCGAAGGGGTGCGGGCCCTGATGCGGCAGGACCCGGACATCATCATGATCGGTGAAATCCGCGACCTGGAAACTTCGGAAATGGCCATTCAGGCCGCCCTCACCGGCCACCTGGTGCTGTCCACCCTGCATACCAACGATGCGCCTTCGGCCATCACCCGGCTGCAGGATCTGGGCATGCCGGCCTACCTCATCAACGCTACCCTGCTGGGGGTGATGGCCCAGCGCCTGGTGCGCACCCTCTGCCCGCACTGCAAGAAGCCCGCGCCCATGACGGAAACGGACCAGCAGGTCTGGCGCAGCCTGGTGCTGCCCTGGAAGGCCAGCGAGCCGGCCCGGATCTACCATCCGGCAGGTTGTCTGGAATGCCGCATGACCGGTTTCAGGGGCCGGGTGGGAGTTTATGAATTACTGTTGATGAGCCCGGAACTGCGCAAACTGCTGGGCAAGGAAACCGATGTGGCCAAGATACGCGACCAGGCCTGCCGCGAGGGCATGCGCCCCTTGCGTATTTCCGGCGCCCTCAAGGTGGCGGCCGGCATCACTTCCCTGGAAGAGGTGGTGCGGGTCGCCCCGCCGGCTGACGAGGGGGCTTGATGCCGGTCAACCGGAACTGTCATTCATGATGGATAATACGCCGTCAAAATTTGGGGAAAATCATGGCTGTTGAGCTTTACAACGATGGTAATCATGTGGTCCATGCCTTCTATGATCTGGTGGATGAAAAGACCGATCTGGCCGTGCAGTGCAACCAGTTCCTGATCGCCGACAGCGGCCATGGTGCCCTGGTGGACCCGGGGGGCAACATGACCTACACGGGGCTGCTGATGGACATGCAGAAGTATTTCTCGTCCAGGGACCTGGACTACATTCTGGCTTCCCACCCCGACCCGGACATCATCGCCTCGGTGAACAAGTGGTTTGTGGCCTCCAACTGCAAGGTGATGATTTCCTCCCTATGGACCCGCTTCGTGCCCCATTTCACCACGGGCCGCGACGTTTCCAACCGCATCATCGGCATTCCTGACGAGGGCGCCGTGATTCCCCTGGGGCAATGCAAGATTCTCGCGCTGCCCGGCCACTTCATGCATGCCGAAGGCAATTTCCAGTTCTACGATCCCATCGCCAGGATTCTTTTTTCGGGTGACCTGGGCACCTCCCTCGTGTCCCACGAAAAGGCGGACGAGCCCATCACCGACTTCGCCAGCCATGTGCCTTACATGATCGGCTTTCACAAGCGCTACATCGTCACGGGCAAGGTCTGCCGCTACTGGGCCAATATGGTGCGTCAGCTGGACATCGAGCAGGTCGTGCCCCAGCACGGTTGCCGTTTCGTGGGCAAGAAGGCGGTCAAGGATTTCATTGACTGGGTCGAACAGCTCGAATGTGGGATTGATCTGATGACCCAGAATAACTACACCATTCCCAACAAGCCGATCTGATTGCAAGGGTAGCCCGCGGCTCACCCGGTTTCCTGGTGGGTCCTCTTCCCCGGCGGGTCCTTTTTTCCGGCGGGTCCTTTTTCCCGGCGGGTCCTTTTTCCCGGCGGGTCCGTTTCCCCGGTGGGTCCGTTTCCCCGGCGGGTCCTTTTTGGCATCCGTGGAGGGCAGCCGTGGAGTTGATCGCGGCAGTGTGGTTTTGCCGTTGCTGAGCACCACCCTCGTAGAGCGGGAGCCGTTTGCCACTCAGGAGGGCAGGCTGGATCGATGGAGGGGGTGTCAGGTGGTGTGCTGCAGGACTTTTTCGAGATAGCGGTCGCTGTCTGGCATGCCGCCTCGTTGCTGGGCGCTCCAGAGCACTTCACCCAGACATTCCAGCAAGACATGCTCGGCGGCATGAGCGTCCATGCGCTGGACCAGGCGGCTGAACGCGGCACGGATGCCGGGCGGCTGGTCGATGGAGAGCTGTTCGGCAATGGCCAGGTGCATGGAAAGATGCAAGAAGGGATTCATGGCGCCGCCTTCCGGTGTCCATTCCCCCTGCAGGGCCGCTTCCGGCTGGGAGAGCAAGAGGTGATATTCCGGGTGCCGGGCCGCCACGTCGGCGGCGGTGACTTCGGCACCGGCCAGCGGCAGGCGTTCCTGGTGCTTTTTCCAGGCGCTGCAGAAAAAGCGCCGGACTTCATCGCGGGAGGGGGTAAACATGTCGGTTCTCTCGATTGAACAGGGCGGTGACGATGCTATTGTGCAGCAAGCGGGCGCCGCCGTCTGGATGGGGGCAAATCATCGGGCTGTCCCCGCCGGCGCCCAGCCGGGTCTGCCGGGCGGCTGGTTTCTCCCGGACTTCAAGTGCTGCCAGGCGGGGCCGAGGGCATCGTCTGGCGCCCGTCCGGTGGCGGCCTTCATGCTTCATGGGGCCTTGGCCTTCCATTCGCAGAGCTCGAGGAGGCAGCAACGGCCGCATTCCGGCTTTCTTGCCTTGCAGACATAGCGGCCATGCAGGATCAGCCAGTGGTGGGCATCGAGGCGGTATTCAGCCGGCGTGGTCTTGACCAGCTTTTCTTCCACTTCGCGCACATCCTTGCCGGGAGCCAGGCCGGTGCGGTTGGCGACCCGGAAGATATGGGTATCCACGGCGATGGTGGGGTGGCCGAAGGCGGTGTTGAGCACGACGTTGGCCGTCTTTCTGCCGACACCGGGCAGGGCCTCCAGGGCTTCACGGTTTTCCGGTACCTGGCCTCCGTGCCTTTCCAGCAGCAGGCGGCAGGTGGCGATGGTGTTTTTCGCCTTGGTCTTGTAGAGGCCGATGGTCTTGATGTGGTCCATCAGGCCTTCTTCTCCCAGGGTCAGCATGGCTTCTGGCGTGGGGGCGGCGGCAAACAGTTTGCGGGTAGCCTTGTTCACCCCCACGTCGGTGGCCTGGGCCGAGAGCAGCACGGCGATCAGCAGTTGAAAGGGGCTGGCGTATTCCAGTTCCGTGGTGGGGGCTGGATTGGCCGCCTTCAGGCGGGCATAGAGTTCTGCCCGTTTCTGCTTGTTCACAACCCGGCCCCGTTCGTTCAGCGTGCCGGTGCGGCGTCGATGCTGGCCGATTCTGCCGTGAGCCGTTTTGGCTTGCGGGCGGCAACCCGGGCATCTGTCCAGTTTTTCCAGGCGATCAGGCAACCCAGCAGGATGAAGGCGCCAGGAGGCAGGATGGCGAGCAGGAAACCCGGGTAATCGGCGGGCAGCAGCAAGATGGCATGGGCGCCGGGAATCACCATGTCGATGCCTTCCAGCAGGGTGCCGTTGCCGATCAGTTCCCGCAAGGCACCCAGCAGGGCCAGGGTCCACAGCATGCCGACGCCCATGAACACGCCGTCCAGGGTGGATTGCAGCGGCGGGTTCTTGGCGGCAAAGGCTTCCACCCGGGCCAGCACGATGCAGTTGGTGACGATGAGCGGGATGAAGATGCCCAGCACCAGATACAGCGCGTGCAGCTGGGCATTGAAGAGCAGATCCACCACGGTCACCAGGGCGGCGACGATCAGGATGAACACCGGAATGCGGATTTCGTGGGGAATCCAGTTGCGCAGGCTGGCGACCGCCACATTGGCAAGAGCCATCACCAGGATGGTGGCGAGGGAGAGCATCACTCCATTCACCAAGTTGGTGGTCACGGCCAGCAGGGGGCACAGGCCGAGAATCTGGACGAGGCTGGTGTTCTGGCGCCAGACGCCGTTCTGGGCGATTTTGCGGAATTCTTCCTGGGTGATCATTGGGCCTCCTGGGCAAAGAGTTCGTTCCGATGGGTCATGGCGTAGCGGGCAGCCCGGAACACGGCGTCGGAAACGGCACGGGGGGTGACGGTGGCACCGGTACGGTAGGTGATGCGGCCTCCATCCTTTTTCACCTTCCACTCGCGTTCGGCCACTTGCGGATAGTTGAGGCCGGCAAACTGGTCGATCCACGGTTCGGCCTTGTTCTTGTCCTTCTTGGGGTCGATGTAGTCGCCCAGGCCCGGGGTTTCCTTGTGCTGCACCACGCGCACACCGGTCACATCGCCGGCAGCCGTGATGCCCAGCACCAGACGGATTTCACCGGCATAACCATCGGGGGCCACGGCTTCCAGCACCAGGGCGGCGGGCTGGCCGGCCAGGCGGGCCCGGTAGACCTTGCTGCTCGTGGTCAGGCCCAGTTCCGGGGTGGGAGGCAGCTCGAGGGTATCGTTCAGCAGGTCGTTGTCGTAGCTGCCGGCGGGTAGCACTTCATTGATGAATTTCATTTTTTCGGCGGCGGCCGAAGCCTCGATGGCCGGCTTGGTCCATTGGTAGGCGCCGGCCAGCAGGGCGGTGAACAGCACCACGAAAATGAACAGGATCAATGCGGTACGGAGGGCCATGGCCGGCGCCGTATAGGTGCGTGCTTCGCTCATGGTGCTGCTTTCTTGCCGAAGATGGCGGGCTGGTTGAGCAGGTCGATGATGGGGGCGCAGAGGTTCATGATCAGCACGGCGAAGGCGATCCCGTCGGGGAAGGCGCCAAAGACCCGGATCAGGTACGCGAGTATCCCGGCGCCACAGCCGAAGATCAGTTTGCCCCGGGGGGTAGTGCAGCCGGAAACCGGGTCCGTGGCGATGAAAAAGGCCCCCAGCATGGCACCACCGGAAAAGAGGTGGAACAGCGGGTCGGCAAAACGGGCCGGGTCAATGCTCCAGCACAGGGTGGAGACGGCGGCCATGCCGATGATGAAGGCTGCCGGCACATGCCAGGTGATGATGCGCTTGCCGAGCAGAAACAGGCCGCCCAGCAGGTAGGCTGCGGTGATCCATTCCCAGCCCCGGCCGGCAAAGGTGCCGTACAGATTCTGGTTGCTGAGCAGATCCTGGATGCTGGCATCAACGCGATCCATTTTCAGGGCGGTCTTCAGGGCATCGAGGGGGGTGGCGGCGGTGAGCGCGTCCAGCCGGGGCGAAAGACCGAGAATCACGTCCAGCTGCTGGCCGAAGCCGAGGGCCAGACCCTGGGCCGGCCACTGGGACATCAGGGCCGGGAAGGCGACAATGCAGGTGGCAAAGGCGATCATGGCCGGGTTGAAGGGGTTCTGGCCGAGACCGCCATAGAGCTGTTTGGCCACCACGATGGCAAGGAACACGCCGGTCACGGTCAGCCACCAGGGCGACAGGGGCGGGAAGGTGAGGGCGATCAGCCAGGCAGTGACCAGGGCCGAGCCATCCTTCAGGAAGGGGCTGACGGGTTTGTTCTGCAGGCGCAGCATCAGGGTTTCAAAAGCCAGGGCGGCGAGGCTGGCAATGGCCAGCTGGATCAGGATTGCCGGGCCGATCAGGGCGGTATAGACGGCAATGCCGGGAACCAGGGCCAGGCCGACCAGGCCCATCACCCGGGTGATGCTCACGGGCTTGAGGATGTGGGGAGAGGTGATGATTTCCATGGGGCTCAGGCGTCCTTGCGGGCATGGGGTTCAAGGGCCGCCATGGCCGGGGCTTCCGGTTCGGCCTGCAGGCCGGCCTGGATGCGCAGGGCGTCGATGGCGGCGATTTCCCTGGCTTGTTCGGGGGAAACGGTTTCCGTGTTCTTTGGCTGCACGGCGGCCCGCTGGGCCCGGGCTCGCTCCAGGGCGGCGGCGATGGTGGCCTTCCTGGCGGCTTCGGGATCGTCCGCCGGGGGCGCGGCGGGAGCGGCTCCTCCCTCGCCGCTTGCGGCGGCAGCGGCTTCGGCGGCTTTCCTGGCGGCCTGGGCGGCAGCGGCCCTGGCCAGTTTTTCGGCTTTCTCGGCTTTTTCCCGCTCGTCCCGGAACTGCTTGAATTCGAAGCGTTCCTTGGCACCCTCGGCCATTTTCCTGTCCTTTTCCCGGGCCCAGATTTCACTCTTGGCGAAACGGAAATACTGAACCAGGGGAATATGGGCCGGGCAGACGTAGGAACAACAGCCGCATTCGATACAGTCGAACAGGTTGTATTCCTGGGCCTTGCCGAAGTTTTTGGCGCGGCTCCACCAGTACAGCTCGAAAGGCTGCAACTCGTGGGGACAGGCCCGGGCGCACTCGCCACAGCGGATGCAGGGCATCTCGGGCGGCTTGGGGGGAAACAGGGAGGGGGAATGGGCAATCAGGCAGTTGGTGGCCTTGATCACCGGCACGTCCGGGGCGGGAATCAGGAAACCCATCATGGGGCCACCCATGATGACCCCGTCCGTATCGGCCCTGGGGCCGGCCAGTTTCAGCAGCTCGTCGATGGGGGTGCCGATCCGCACTTCCCAGTTGCGCGGCCGTTCCGTGTTGCCGGTGAGGGTGACGATGCGGCTGATTACCGGCTCCCCGTGGGCCACGGCCCGCCAGGCGGCCCAGGCGGTGGCTACGTTGAAACACTGGACACCCAGATCGGTGGAGCGCTTGGCGGCGGGGACTTCCTTGCCGGTCAGCACCCGGATCAACTGTTTGGCCCCGCCTGCCGGGTACAGGGTCGGCACGGCGATGACTTCATGAGTTTCGCCGGCGGCCTTGACCGCGGCCGTCATGGCGGCGATGGCTTCGGGCTTGTTGTCCTCGATGCCGATCAGCACCTTTTGCGGCTGCAGCAGGTCCCGGAACAGGCCGATGCCGGCGACGATTTCGTCGGCCCGCTCGCGCATGAGCAGGTCATCGCAGGTGATCCAGGGTTCGCACTCGGCGCCGTTGATCACCAGCTCGGCCATGGGTACGGTTTGCGAGGGGGTCAGCTTGGCGTGGCTGGGGAATACGGCGCCGCCCAGGCCCACGACACCGGATTGCTGCAGGTATTCCCGCACGGCTTCCGGTTCCATGGACTTGTAGTCCAGGGGCTGGTGGTCGATCCAGCGGTCCTCCCCGTCCGGTGCGATGACGACGCAGTCGATGGGCAGGCCCGAGGGGTGGGGGACGATCCGCGGGCCGACCGCGACCACGGTGCCGGAGGTGGAGGCATGCACGGCAGCGGAAATCCAGCCGTCCGCCTCGCCGATCAACTGGCCTTTCAGGACGTGATCGCCGACCGCCACCACGGGCCGCGGCGTACCGCCGATGCTCTGGTGCAGGGGAATCACCAGCCGGGTCGGCAGGGGGGCCTGGGCGATGGGCTCGGTGACCGATTGCTGCTTGTTGTAGGCCGGCTTGATGCCGCCCTTGAATTTGAACAGTTTCTGCAACATGGCCGGGTCTCAGGCGGACTTCCGGTTTTCAGCCGGCTTGATGGCAATCACGGGATACTTCCACTTCCAGTTTTCCAGGGTTTCCGGCACCGGCACCATGTCGATGCATTCCACCGGGCAGGGCTTGATGCACAGTTCGCAGCCGGTGCACAGGGATTCCACCACCGTGTGTGTCTGCCTGGGGGCCCCGACGATGGCATCGACCGGGCAGGCCTGGATGCACAGGGTGCAACCGATACAAAGTTCCTCCCGGATCACGGCCACGGCCTTGGGCTTTTCTTGCCCATGTTCGGCGGAAAGGGGCTGGTATTCCTTGCCCAGCAGGTCGGCCAGCTTCCTGACGCCCTCGTCGCCACCGGGGGGACACTGATTGATCTCCGCCTCGCCCCTGGCGATGGCTTCGGCGTAGGGTTTGCAGCCGGGAAAGCCGCACTGGCCGCACTGGGTCTGGGGCAGGATGGCGTCGATCTTCTCGACGATGGGGTCCCCTTCCACCTTGAACTTGATCGAGGCGTAACCCAGTGCCGCCCCCAGCACCACGGCTCCCAGGGCCATCACGGCAATGGCTATCAGCAGATCCATGTCAGTAGCGATCCAGTCCGGCGAAGCCCATGAAGGCCAGGCTCATGAGCCCGGCGGTGACCATGGCGATGGCGGCGCCCTTGAAGGGGGTCGGCACATCGGCGGTTTCCACCCGCTCGCGGATGCCGGCAAACAGCACCAGAACCAAGGAGAAGCCCACCGCACTGCCAGCCCCGAACAGCAGGGATTCCACGAAACCATAGCGGTGGGAAATATTGATCAGGGGAACGCCCAGCACGGCGCAGTTGGTGGTGATCAGGGGCAGGTAGATGCCCAGGGTCTGCTGCAGGGTGGGGGAGGTCTTGGCAATCACCATCTCGGTCAATTGCACGATGGCGGCAATGGTGACGATGAAGGAGAGGGTGCGCAGGTATTCCAGGCCGAAGGGAATCAGCAGGTAATGGTCGATGACGAAGCTGGCGCCGGTCGCCAGGGTCAGCACGAAGGTGGTCGCGGCACCCATGCCGTAGGCGGTTTCCAGCTTCCTGGAGACGCCCATGAAGGGGCAGAGGCCCAGGATCTTCACCAGGACGACGTTGTTGACCAGCACGGCGCCGATAAGCAGAAAGAGATAGTGGGCCATATTCAGGGGGTGCAGGTGAGAAGGCAAAAGCAGGGGCCGGGATTATGAGGCCTGATCTTGGCTCAGACAACCGCGAAGGTATCGAGGTTCAGCAGGTAAAGTCACTGATTTCAATGTGGTTTTGCCTGGGTGCGCAGGCTTTCGGCGGCTTCCCGCACCAGTTCCGGCCCGCGGTAGATGAAGCCGCTGTAAATCTGTACCAGGCTGGCGCCGGCTGAAATCTTGGCCCGGGCGTCTTCGCCCTTCATGATGCCGCCCACGCCGATGAGGGGTACTTCCCCGGCCAGGGCATGGGCCAGCTTGCCCAGCACGGTGGTGGAAATGCGGAATACCGGGGCGCCGGAAAGGCCGCCGGCTTCGTTGCCATTGGGCAGGTTTTCCACGCCGGGGCGGGACAAGGTGGTGTTGGTGGCGATCACCCCGTCCATCCGGTGCCGCTTCAGGGCGGCGGCAATCGTGCCGATCTGCGGGTCGTCCAGATCCGGGGCGATCTTCAGGACCAGGGGCACGTAGCGGCCATGCTGGTCGGCCAGCCGCTGCTGGGCGGCCTTGAGGCGGGCCAGCAGGTCGTCCAGGGCCTTGTCCTGCTGCAGTTCGCGCAGGTTCCTGGTGTTGGGACTGGAAATATTGACGGTCACATAGCTGGCCTGGCCATACACCTTGTCCAGGCAGGTCAGGTAATCCTCGGCGGCCATTTCCATGGGCGTGTCGGCGTTCTTGCCGATGTTGATGCCCAGGACACCGCCCTTTTTGGGAAATTCCGCCTTGCGCACATTGGCTAGCAGGGCATCGACCCCGCCGTTGTTGAAGCCCATGCGGTTGATGATGGCCCGGGCTTCCGGGATGCGGAAAATGCGGGGCTTGGGATTGCCCGCCTGGGGCCGGGGCGTGGTCGTGCCGATTTCGATATGACCGAAACCCAGGGCCGCCAGGCCGTCGATGTGGGCGCCGTTCTTGTCCAGTCCGGCGGCCAGGCCCACCCGGTTCGGGAAGCGGATGCCCATGACTTCCACCGGGTCGTCCACCGGGCGATCCGATACCAGTCCGGAAAGGCCGCTGGCCTGAAGTAAGGAAATGCCATTCAGGGCGATGCCGTGCGCCTTTTCGGCATCCATGGAAAATAAAACGCGACGCAGCAGGGAATAGATCATGATGGGGCGGGATTTTACCGCAATGCAGCAGATGGCACGTCGATACCGTGGAATATCCAGATAGTTGCCGGCGCCGGAGGTGGCGCACAGAGCGGATGCCGGCGCTTCTTGTATGGCCATCTGGACCCAGGCCGGTGCGGGGAAGCAGAACTGGCCGGGGATGTCCTGGCGGGCGAAGGGGAGGGTCATGGCTTTGTCAGCCCCGGCTTGGCGATCTGCAAGCCATCAATGCCTTCGGAGTCCGAGGTATTGCGCGTAACCGGGGTCTGGCCGTGCGCGAGCGCGATGGCGGCAATCTTTTGCCCTCCATTTACTCGACTCTTGACGCCTCGATCCCCATATTCCTACCCTGCCAAGCCCTGTTTCGATCGCCCCCGACCTCATTCCTGTGTGATAGTCTGGTCATGTTCAGAGGGGAGGGGTCATGGCTCGTCAGTCTCACGATACTGGCTATAAAGAAGTCTTCAGCTACCCTGAGTTCGTTCAGCAACTGATCGAAGGTTTCATGCCGCCCGAGATTGCGCAGATCATGGACTTTCGCACCCTGAAGAACCACAGCGGCAACTACATCACCCCGCTCTTCAAGGAAAAATTCGAAGACGTCGTCTGGTCGGTCGAAGTGACCTGGGAAGGCATGAGGCAGCGGGTGTATCTGTATATCCTGCTCGAGTTCCAGTCGAAGGTTGATCTCGCCATGCCGATCCGGCTGATGCACTACGTGGCCTGTTTCTACGATCACCTGCTGAAGAAAAAGGAAGCCCGCCTCAAAGAGGGGCTCCCCCCGGTGTTGCCGATCGTGCTGTACAACGGCTCCAGGCCCTGGACTGCCAAGACAGACATGTACGACCTCCTGCAACCGGAACCCCCGGCATTCCTGCGGGTCTATCAGCCGCACTTGCGTTACTATCTGGTGGAAGAAAGACGCTACACCGATGCGGA